>SKYY01000169.1 GCA_007127665.1 Balneolales bacterium
GCGTACAGGCGGTCCGGCTCCAGGCCCCAGCGTTCCACCAGCAGCTCCCACGCCCAGGCGATTCCCTCCTTCTTGAAGTAATCGCCGAACGACCAGTTGCCGAGCATTTCGAACAGCGTATGGTGATAGGTGTCGTATCCGACCTCCTCCAGGTCATTGTGCTTGCCGCTCACCCGGATGCATTTCTGTGTGTTTGCAACCCGCTTCCACTCCTTTCCCGCCCGTGCGAAACCGTCCTGCTCACCCAGAAAAATGGGTTTGAACGCGTTCATACCTGCATTTATGAATAGCAGGGTCGGATCCTCCTGAGGCACTACCGGGACACTTTCCACGATCAGGTGGTCTTTCTCCCTGAAAAAGTCGAAGAATTCCTGACGGATCTGATGAGAAGTTCGGTCGGACATGTACGCTGGTCTTATGAGATTCTGTTGTTTCGGGATTCATTTCGGGAGAGCTCTCCCATTTTGCTTCAAAGCTTTGTAAAATAGAAAAATTGTCTGAAACATGCTTGATAATACAGCGTTTTTCAAGCCGGGCACTTCGTGAGCCGGGCTATTCATGATCCGGACATTTCAAGAACCTGGCGTTCCGTGAGCCGGACATCTCATGAACAGACATTTCATGATCCGGACATTTCATGAGGCGGGCAAGCCGGGCAGGAATGGATTCGTGCCTTTTTGTATATTGGTTCATTACCATTAAAAAAAACCGGGAAGTACGACACAATTTCAATCCGCCTGTACCGGACGTCCGAACTTCCCTTGTCTTCCATGTTTCTGCCATCTTTCAATGTTAGTGATGGCGCTTTCCCTCATCTAAATAAATATCTATTTATGAACTACAAACAGACAGTAACAGGAATGCTTGCGGTGCTTGTGCTTGTTATGGGTGCTTGTTCACCCAATGCACGTGAGACCCGAAAAGAAGTTATGTTCGACGAAAACAATCCTTTCTACACACCCAGTACGCTGCCTTTTGAGGCGCCTGACTTTGACGCCATATCCGATGAGCATTACAAGCCGGCCCTGCTGGCCGGAATGGAGCAGGAAATGGGTGAGATCGAGGAGATCGCCGCCAATCCCGAGCCACCCACGTTCGAGAACACGATTGTGGCCATGGAGCGCAGCGGACAGCTGCTTGACCGGGTGCGACGCGTGTTTTCCAACATGAACTCGGCTCATACGAATGAAACCATCCAGCAGATCCAGTCGGAGATGGCCCCGCGCTTTGCCGAGCACTCTGACAACATCCGGTTGAATGCCGACCTGTTCGAGCGTGTCCGCACGCTGTATGACCGCAAGGATGAGCTTGACCTGACCGAGGCCGAGGAGAAGCTGCTTCGGGACAATTACCGCAGTTTTGTCCGTTCCGGAGCATTGCTCGGGTTAATGGAGCAGGAGCGGATCCGGGAGATCAATGCCGAACTGTCCTCTCTGAGCACGGAGTTTCAGCAGAAACTGCTTGAGATGACCCGCGAACGCGCCGTGATCATTGATGACGAAAGCGAGCTGGAAGGGCTCAGCCGCGACCGCATTGCCGCAGCGAAAGAAGCTGCCGAGGATCGCGGACACGAGGGCAAGTACCTCCTCTCCATCACCAACACCACCCGGGTTCCGGTGCTCACCAGCCTGAAAAACCGCGATGTGCGCCGCCGCGTCTGGGAGGCATCGGCCCACCGGGGCATCGGTGAGGATGGGAGCATCGACACACGTCCGATCGTGCTCCGGCTTGCCGAACTGCGCGCCGAACGCGCTCAGCTGCTGGGTTATGAAAACTTTGCGACCTTTGCCCTGGAACCCCAGACCGCCGAGAATCCCGATAACGTAATCGACATGCTGACGGATCTGATCCCTGCCGTCAAAGCCAACACCGGGCGCGAAGCGGAGATGATCCGGCAGAAAATGCTTGAGGATGGCATCGACGACCAGGTGCGGCCGTGGGATTGGGAATACTACGCCGAGCGCGTGCGTGAATCCGAGTATGACATAGATGACGCCGAAATCCGTCCCTATTTCGAGCTCGACCGGGTGCTGAAAGACGGCGTCTTCTACGCCATGAACCGCTTGTACGGCATCACCTTCGAGGAGCGGTTCGACCTGCCGGTCTACCACGACGACGTGCGCGTCTTCGACGTTTTCGACCACGACGGCGAACAGCTCGGCCTGTTCTACGCCGACTATTTTGCCCGCGACTCCAAGCGCGGCGGTGCCTGGATGAGCTCCTATGTGGGGCAATCGCATCTGCTCGATAAAAAACCGGTGGTTGTCAATGTGCTCAACATCGCCAAACCCGCCGAAGGCGAGCCCGCACTGATTACCTTCGATAATGTAACCACCCTCTTCCACGAAATGGGCCACGGCGTTCACGGGCTGTTTTCCGATGTGAAGTACCCGTCGCAGGCCATGACCGCAGTCCCGCGCGATTTTGTCGAATTTCCGTCGACGTTCGAGGAAGACTGGGCCATCCATCCCGAGGTGCTGGCCAACTACGCCATCCATTATGAAACCGGTGAGCGCATCCCCCAGGATCTTCTGGACCGAATCATTGCCGCCCGCGCTTTCAACCAGGGTTTTGAAACGCAGGAATATGTCGCCGCCACGATGATCGACAAGGAGTGGCACCTGCTCACACCCGACGAGATCCCGGATGATGTCATGGAGTTCGAAAACTTTGCCCTTGCCAAGTACAATCTGGATTACGAGCCGGTCCCGCCGCGGTACAAATCACCCTATTTCGCGCATATTTTCTCTGGTGGATATTCGGCCAACTACTATGCGTATATCTGGAGCGAAATCCTGGCCGCCGATGCGTTTGCCTACATGAAAGAACGTGGCGGGCTGACCCGCGAGAACGGCGACCATTACCGTGAAACGATCCTCTCTCGCGGTGGGAGCCGAGAGGCGATGGACCTGTACATGGATTTCCGCGGTGAGGAGCCAGGCGTGGATGCGCTGCTGCGCCGGCGGGGACTGACTGCAAACTGAGTATCGGATATGACTGCAAACTGATTTTCCCGCAAAGCGATTCGGGTATCCGGCTGTTCAGATGCTCAGCTGACCGGTAAGATGTGATTCGGTGATTCGGCCGCTCAGATGCTCAGTTGCCCGGCAAAGTGCGATTCGGTGATCCGGCCGCTCAGATGCTCAGCTGCCCGGCAAAGTGCGATTCGGTGATCCGGATCCGGCGCTTCACGATCAGAAGCGTCAGGAAGTAGGGGATTAATGTGAGCAGCACCAGCCAGAAGATCTCCGACTGCAGGTGCACGAGCTCCGCTCCGGCCAGGATCATCTTGCGAAAACCTTCCAGGAAATGCGTGGTGGGGATCAGGTGCGCCACTGCCTGGACGCTGACCGGCATCTGGTAAAGCGGCCA
>SKYY01000230.1 GCA_007127665.1 Balneolales bacterium
CGGCCGCTGCGATGGTGGATGTGGTAGGCGTAGACCAGGTGCGGATAGAGGGACAGGTCCGTGTTGCCGTCTTCCGGAGCGGCCCCTGTCTGCCGGTCGAGCCAGCGGGTGATCTTGCCGCCCTCATTGAAATGCCGGTCGATGGTGCCCACCATGTCGAGCCACTGTTCGGCCCGTTTCATCATTTTCTCCGGGTACAGTTCTGGACGGTAGTTCTCGTGGCCGTATTCGGACTGGCGGGAGACGGTTGCCATGATGGATACGGCATGCAGCAGGTTGCTGTAGTCTGTCACATACAGGCGGTTGTTCCGGAACTCCGGGGATCCGTCGTCATGTATGGATGAGGGCACGGCCAGGTCCGGCAGGTCCGCCGCGACACCGGCTTCGGGTGCACGATCGGCTTCCGGAGTGCAGGAGGCGGCCAGAAGAAGTACCAGTGTTGCTGAAAGCAGTACCGCGAGGGAGTCGTTTTTCATTTTTTTGGATGGAGTTTGAACTTTAAAAAAGCATGGGACATAGCCTGCTCCGGCAACTTTATATCAGTGCGTAGCGTGCCGAATTTCCCGGACATTTTGAACGGGGCGGCGCAGTGCCCGCCGTAAGAGTTATCGTACCGGGATGGTTGCCGGTTTACAAGCAGTGCAAAAAAGCTCAGAAGGTAAACCCGGCTACGAGGGAGATGACGCGGTTCTTGGAGCCCGTATCCTCGAAGACATCGGTCAGCCCGAAGGAGTAGCGGCCCTGGACACTGATGGTCGTGACCATGAGGTTGAAATCGGCACCGAGTCCTAAAGTCAGGCCAAAGTCCAATGATTCCACATCATCTTTGATATCTACGGTCTCAGTTTCTCCCATAAATGATGATTCCTGTTCCGCATTGAGTACGAAGGCTGCGTAGGGTCCTGCCAAAATATGGGGACTGAAGGGACCGGGAGGACCGAAATTCACTTTGGCCAGCACCGGAATGGTTAAATAGTCTAATTTCGTGGTCGCATCCGTTTCAATGGTCACTCCTTCAAATGTTTCGGTAAACTCGAGCGTAGTGCCCTGCTGGGAGTAGTACAATCCGGTTTCTATGCCGACAGGGAACATGGGAATGCCGATATCCAGCACTGCGCCGATTGTAAAACCGGTGCGGGGATCGTTCTCGTCGATATCGTCCAGGCTAAGATTGGCGATATTCACACCGCCCTTGATTCCAAAACTGATGGGCAGTTGCGCCTGGGAAGTGGCTGGCAGTCCGGTGATCAGGAGAAGGCCGGCAAAAATGACAGATAAAGTGATTTTTTTCATGTGTTTGTAATTATTTGATTCATATTGTCACATAGAATGCCCATGACGTTTTAATCATAGCCCTTTGTGACGGGGAGCCGTGATGGACATAGCACTTAGTGACCTTCGGTTCATGGTCTGGGGATTTTGAGCGGGGGATGACGGTATCTCTGCATCTTTTGTCATCCTGATGATCATTAACTACATGGCGTTACGCTCAGCCATCACTCAGGATACATCAATACCAGAATTATGGCAAGCAGAAACTGAACCGGCTACCTTCTCAACCCTTTGCGATAACTGCCAGAATGCAGTTTTTGAGCCAGTTTTGGGCCTCTGACGGTAATCCTTCGCCGATTTTTTTTGTGGCATTGTCGGTGATCAGGAGTACGCCTTCACGCTCGTTACGGTTTCGCTCGTACCCTATCCGGACCGTCTCTATTTGGCTGGCATCCATCATTTTGCCGGTCGTATCCCCCCAGGGCGTCTCGTAGAAGATGCGTACACGGTCCTTTCCGATCAGCAGTACCTGGCGGGTGAATCTGGACCATGCCAGTCCAGCCACGATCAGCAGCACGAACACCAGTCCGATGATCCCGAACGCAATGGGGGCGTCATCGATGCCGAACCCGATGAAAAGGAACACGCCGGCGAAAGCCATGAAAAACAGGGTTCCGATGATGGAGGATTTTGTCCTCGGAAGGGCTACCCGCAGCTTATCGCCATCCACACGCAGATCGAAACCGTCCGGCGGCGGTTTTCGCGGATCGAAATCCACCTCCAGTTTTCCCTCCCGGGCCAGATCGCGTACCGATTTGTCAAGGTCCTCCACGGCGCGGGAGACCATGTTGCCCTTGCTGCCTTCCAGGGCCGGTTTGTTGAGCTGCCGGCTGTAATCCTCCCAGATTTTTCGAAACCCGTTGGGAGAGCGTGATTCGTAGAGTTTGATGCGCTTTTTCTTCTCCTCGTGGTACAGCTCCACGATATGCAGGGTGTAGGAGGAACTGTTCTTGCCACCCGAGCGGTGTTCGGTGCGCTGGAGGACACCGGGATAGCGCTCAAGCGGCTCGGTCCAGTACTTGTAGCCAAAAATGGATTTTGCTTCCCGGGATACGCTGGTGGCGTCAATGCGGAGGGTCTCCCGGAAGGTGAAGGTGTACAGGCCGCCAAGGAAAACCCCGATGCCGATGACCGGGAAGAGCAGCAAAAAGAACATTGAAGATTCATATTCGCCGCTGGTGACCATGCTGATGAATATGATGCCAGGTATGCCGCCCCAGAAAAGAGAGAAAAGGATGAGGAAGATACCTCCAAAGCGGCTTCCGCTGTTGTGATGAACGGCCGGAAGCGACGAAAGGTCAATCTGGCGGATCGCGGCTGCCGTGGACATCCCGGACAAATCTATTCTTAAACTCATTTCACCCTCCTTGTGATTTTTGTGACTTTTATACTGGTGCGCCGGTATTCCCCGGAAGGCATTGACCCTGCACATCAGCAACGCATTACTCCCGTGTATGCTTCTGATTTGCGGAAAGATAATCATAAATCAAGCAACAAAAACAGGATTTCACCTGTGTAAGACGTTGGATTTGTGCGTGCAGGTTTGACCGAGTCAACAGCCCTCATTTTTCGTGCGGCGTTTGATTGCGGAATTTGCATATAGTCAGGCCGACAGTCATGATTTTTTGGTGCCGTCATTAGCCCCTGGCGGGAGGTTATTCAGTTTTATGCCTTTCGCTGGTCGAACCTTACCAGATTCCATACGTCTAAAATAATGAGTGCGGCGATGATGCCAATACAGTGCGGCGATGATGCCAATACAGTGTGGCGATGATGCCATTACAGTGCGGCGATGATGCCAACACAGTGCGGCTATAGTGCCATTACTGGCGCCCTTGCCGTTGCCATAAATCGAAAACCAATCCACAAGGAGCCGTCATGAATATTTTATCCGGATCAACCATCATTCTTATTCCCATATTTCTGTTTCTATTCTCCATCATTCAACCGGTTCAGGCCGACGACCAAAATCAACAACACAGATTCGGGCAGGAAGCTGTCACACCGGCGGATAGTGTTCTGGAATCACAGCGCC
>SKYY01000066.1 GCA_007127665.1 Balneolales bacterium
AGGCGCAGGCACAGGCACAGGCAAAACATAATGGACTGGATCTGGATCGGCAAAAAAGAAGGCAAACAGGAGGTTTGCAGCCGGGGTTCTCAAATTGGCAGGGCCGTTCAGACAGGCCGGCCTTTCCAGGTGGGGCCGCTTCTTAGAAGTCTGTCGAAGATCACAACGAAAGCAAGCATGTGAAACCATAGAATACCCGGTAAATACAAGAAACCGGATGATATTGGCCAGTTAAGAAACTTTGAAACCCAAAGTCTCTGTGAGAAGGCTGACAGGACAATCAGGCTTGACAATGCTGCAATCAGTGGTTGTTCGTAAGGTTGAAATATGCCGGTTACGACTGCGATCAGAACAAGTGCAGGCAGTACATAGACAGTGAAGTGCAGAAACCAGGCAAGAGCAAAGGGAAAAAAACTGTAGTTGAATCCGGCAAAGAAATTTTTTCGGAAGCCGTTAAAAATTTCTGATGGCGTGCGATACATGCGGCACCAAAGCCTGTCCGTCCCATGGAACATCCGCATGGTTTTGCCATTTCGGACGACCATTTTGGCCAGCATGACATCCTCGACTACCTGGTCTTTAACGGACTCATGTCCACCGATTTCACGATATGTTTCCGTTTTGAAGATCATGCACTGGCCACATGCGTTTGCAAACATGGGTTTGACCTTCTGTCGCAGGTTCCGGAATGGTATCCATGCCGGAGCCCGGTAGCTGTAAAGTGAGGGGAGGTAGGTGACTACGGTTGCATAGACTGACGAAACGACGGTTTTTTCCAGAAGTGTTTCCATCACCTGATGGGGCCAGACCGTAGCAAAGTCAAGTCCGAATCGGTGAATCCCGTTCATAATTGCGGAAATACCATTGGGGGCAATCCAGGTGTCGGCATCAAGAAAGATGCAGATTTCTCCCCGGGCATGTGAGGCCAGCTGATGGCAGGCCCAGTTTTTTCCGAGCCAGCCCATCGGCCGTTCCCGGGATGAGTGTACAAATACGTTGATGTCAGATGAAGTTTTTTCCTGCACAAGTGACTTCATCCGATTGCGGAAATCTTCGGCAATGTCCCTGGTCCGGTCTTCAGACTGGTCATCCAGGATATGGATATCCAGGCGCGGCCAGTCCTGTTTTCCAAGGCTGTCCAGTAATTTCGGAAGATTGTTTTCCTCATTGCGGGCTGGAATTAAAATGGAAACTCTTTCCGGATCAGCAGGGGTGTTTTCGGGCAGACTTTCGGGCAGACCGGGGCCTGGCTGAACCATACCGGTGCTCAGGTCGGCCAGACCAAGAAAATGGATGCGATTGTGGGTCAGGATCAGAAATGTGGCGAGGAAAAAAAGAGCCCCAAAAGAAAGTAGCCAGATGAGATAGACATCCATTGGCGTGCGATGTCAGTTAATGGTTTCATTTCCCTTGAGAAAAAGAGACCGGTCACTCCCGAGATATTCGCTGTCAAAAATCATTCCGGCTACCCATTCCTTGACATCGGCAATACAGGTGACTTCATTGTCAATCCGGAGCATGGCATATTCGATCAGGCGCTCCATTCGCCGGGCGTCGAGAATGCCAAGGTAATAGAGTTCCAGCATGTAACCATAAGCGTCTGCTGAGATGCGGGAGTGTTCATTGGGGTGTAAAACCCTTGGTGCCGGCAGGTTTTTCATTTCAGCCTGATCCCCGACCAGCTCGCCAGCTTCATGCTTCTGAATCAGCCATGAGTATGCGGCGCTGATTTCCGAGTGGTTGTATCCACGCAGTTTATCAAGCTTTATGTCTTTGAGTCTGGCGCCAATATGGACTCTTTTGACCAGGTATATGATCAGGTCGACTACGTTGTTTTGCATTCAATAATCCCGATAAATCGTAATATATTTGTCCTCCAGGGAGCGCATGCGGGTTCGCTGGGAATCTGTACTGTCATCATGGCCTACGAGGTGAAGCAGCCCATGTATGACCACTCTGAGTACTTCTTCGTCATAGGGGGTGCCAAGTTCAATTGACTGGCGTCTAATCTCCGGAGCACAGCAGTAAAGTGTCCCTTCCACTGGTTCGTTTTCTTCATGATAAGGAAATGTTATGATATCTGTTACGTGATCGTGTCCGAGATAGCGCCGGTTCATCTCAAGGATTTCAGGCTCGTTCACAAAAACCACTTCCACGTGCAGAAAATTCCTTTTTTCCTGTTTTTGGACGAGAAGTACAACGTGTTGAAACTGTCCTTCTGAAAAAGGAATAATTTCATCGGATTCGTTAAAGATCTCAATTGACACCGGATTCATCACAGGTACAAGCAATAGCCATGTTTGTTACGATAATGACTGCTCATTCATCATCAAAATTGAAACCTTCAAAATCGATGGACTCGGTAAGTGAAAGTGCAACACTGCACATCATCACCTCCGGAGGCAGTCTGGTAAAGTCACTGCTCAGCAGTGTGTCGTTTACATTGGCATAAAGGCTGCATCCGGCTTCTTTTTCAACAATAAGTCCTGATATTTTGGAACCGTCTTTTCCAAAAAACGTGATTTGGTGGAGCATATCACTGGCTACAAAAGCGGTGCAGTTATGCAGCTGGAGAAATGTATCCTGCGTATAGACCGAGATAAGATTGACAGGTTCATTATCAATCAACAGGCCGAGATGGATTTCAAGGGCCATTTTCCGGTTTGATTCCGCGTTTACAATCTCAAATCGGTATACACTGCCGCTTTTTTTGGGCTCGGTACCAAGGACTTTGGCTATTGTGGAGATATTTTCCTCAGTGAATTTATGGATCATTTCAAAAGAAGGTTTTGGCAGGGCGGAAGTGGGATTGCATCTATTCAAATATAACGCTCAAAGCGGAATATTGGAACAGGCGATTATTCACCGAAGATTCTGCTGACCCGCATCCTGTTTTCTTCGCGATCTCTGGGAAATGGCAGCCTGTTGTCCGAAATATCTGCAATGAAGTCAGCCACGGCCAGTGCTTCATCCTCAAGGTCATTCATGAAATAAATCCGCTGAAGTATCATATACCGGCTGGATTCGAAGGAAAGTTCGCGAACTACCTGCTGTCGTTGCCGGTTCAGTGTCTGCAGGCGGTGCTGCAATTCCCTTCGTCTCCGGGAGTCCATGCGGCGTCCGCCTTCATCCATTCGTTGTTCCAGTGCGGAGATTTCGGCTTCAATCTGATCCACTTCCCGCAAGTGATTGCGAAAAGCAATATCGAGGTCCCGCCGTGATTTTTTGCCCAGCTCAAGTGCGCGGTCGTTCTCACCGACTTGCGCATAGCGGTAGGCGAAATTGAGTATGGATGTGGGATCACCTTCGATAACGGTAAACGGTATGTGGGTTTCTCCCCATCTGAGCCAATAGGCGGC
>SKYY01000027.1 GCA_007127665.1 Balneolales bacterium
CGGATATGCGGAACCATTCTGAGTGCATTTTATGCTCATCGATCTTTTCTGTTTTGACGGGAGCAAAGGTTCCCAGCCCAACGTGCAGTGTCAGTTCGGCGGTATCTATGGACTTCTCGGAAAGTGCACGGAACAGGCGGTCCGTGAAATGCAGGCCGGCAGTGGGGGCAGCCTTGCTTCCATCATCCCTTGCATAGACGGTCTGATAGCGATCCGAGAGGGCTTCGTCGGGACGGATATATGGTGGGAAGGGCGTGCGTCTGTACGGTTCAAAACCCGGATCATTCACCGGATAGTTGAAACGAAGTGTGCGCAATCCATCTTCGGTGATATCGAGGACTTCTGCACGTATCGGTTCGTTTCCGGCACCAGAAGTATCTTTGGAATCCACGTTTTCCGGTTGAGCCGGAGCAAGGGTCAGTGTACGCCCTTTCCGGAAAGCTTTGCCCGGACGGATCATCGCTTCCACAGTGAACGGGTCAATTGTGCGGGTGACAAAAACCTCCTTTTTTCCGAAAACAAGCCGCGCTTTTTCCACTCGGGAGTTATTGATCACCAGTAAAGTATTTGCGGGAAGATATTCCGGCAGGTGCAGGAAAATATCGTCAGTTATGGATCTGTCCTGTCGGTTGTATACCAGCAGCCGGGAGTGGTCGCGGGGATTTGCCGGTTTTTGGGCAATGCGGGATTCCGGCAGGTCGTAGTCAAATTCCGAAAGGGAGAATGAGCGGTTTGATGTCATAAATTGAGGGACAATGCCTATATTTGTGAACTTTTCCGGGCATTTTAACCCGGTGGCTGAAACGGCCGGCAATCCGGTTGCCAACCCGGTGGTCAAATCGGCTGCTGAAACGGCTGGCAATCCGATTGCCAACGCGATGGCCAATCCGGCTGCTGAAACACGGTCAATATATTTGTAAAGGTTCTAAAAATAAGTTGTAAACCATCAAAATTTAGCAAAAAATCATGATTCTTCACTCGGTCTTCTTTTATCTGAAAGAGGGAGCGCCCGCAGAAACCGCCGATCTCATGAAAACGGAAATCCTTGACACGCTTTCTGCCATCAGCTCTGTGCGGGAGATTCTGGCCGGTCCGCCGCAAGGCATAGACAGGGACGTGGTCGACAATGATTATGCTATGAGCCTGCATGCCAAATTCGATGATCTTGAAGGATTGCAGGCGTATCAGTCGGATCCCGTCCACACGGCTTTTGTCGAGAAATTTAAACCGCAATTTGAGCGCATCAGGGTGTATGACACCCGGACAGGGTGATTAACCCCCGGACAGGGTGATTAATCCCCGGGCTGGGTGGCCGATCCCGATATCATGGCAGTTCGTGACCTTCGGCTCGTCTGTCGGTTAATTAACCGGCGTGTTTTACCTTTTGATCCGGGTCGTCAACATCATCCACAAGGAAGGTAAGGCCCGCTGCGAGGATCCAGGTACATCCACCAAGAATAAGTGCATAAATGGCCTGACCATCAAAGATGGTGCCGACAATGAAACCGAGGATGGATGCGGCCAGAATCTGGGGCAAAACGATAAAGAAGTTGAAGATCCCCATATAGATACCCATTTTGTGGGCCGGCAGTGAGCCGGCGAGGATGGCATAAGGCAGGGATAGAATGCTTGCCCAGGCCAGCCCAACGCCTATCATGGCGACCAGGATCATCATCGGGTTGGATATGAAATAGATCGAAATGAGGCCAATGGCACCCATGGTGAGGGAGAAGGCGTGGGTTGTTTTGCGATTGGTGAAACCGGCCAGAACCGGCAACAGAAATGCGACAAGAGCGGCGAATCCGTTGTAGATTCCGAAGGAGACACCGACCCAGTCCGCTCCCTCGTTGTACTCTTTTTCAATCCGGCGCAGGGTCTGGCGGGTTTCTTCGCTCAGGTCGACCCGGCCTTCTTCCAGAAAGAAATTGACGACACGCATACTGGCGGTAACGTTGGATTGTCCGGCCTCGATTTGTGCCTGGTAGGTGTCAAGATCGCGCTGCACCCGTGTGAAGCGATCGAACCAGTCCGCCCCGGTTCGGGTTTCAAGCAGCGTGCCGGCATCCACGAGTTCGGTGACCTCGGCCGCATCCATCCGCATGTCGTAAATATGGCTGGTGACGGCGGACGTGGTGTAGATCCACATGGCAAAAAGGGCAAACCAGGAGAAAAACTGTACAACGGCCAGTTGTTTCATGGTTTTGGGCATCAGGTAGAGATCGTCGAAAATGACCACGACGCCATTGCGCAATTTGCGGCGCTGCATGTAGCCGGCCAGGGCTATGATAAGTCCGATGGCGGCAATACCTATGGTAAGGATATACAGTTCCTGCGCGAATCCCTGGTGGTAAACGAAATAGGACATAATCATTCCAAGGACGACCAGAATGGGGCCGTGGGTCATCTTGGTACGGGCGCGGTCTTCGTCCGACCGGTCCGGCGTTTCAATCTTTTTCTGAATGCCGTGTTCCTCCTTTTCGGCTTCCTCAAAGGCCTTTAGCTGTTCGGGGCTGTATTCTCTGGTACGGTAGATGGTCCACATCACCGCAAGAAAGAAAATGGCTCCGCCGAAGTAAAAAGAGAACTTGACGGAATCGGGGATCATGCCTTCCGGAGCAACATTGGAGATGCCGAACCAGTTGGTCATGATGTAGGGGAGGAACGACCCGACAAATGCGGCAATACCGATAAAAAACGATTGCATCGCAAATCCCTTGGTGCGCTGCTCTGATGGCAGCATATCACCCACGAATGCGCGGAACGGCTCCATGGTGATGTTTATGGACGCGTCCAATATCCACAACATTCCCGCCGCCATCCACAAGTAGGGGGAGTTGGGCATCACAAGGAGGGCCAGGGAAGCGAGAATGGCCCCGACCAGAAAATAGGGGCGTCGCCTGCCCATCCGGTTCCATGTGTTGTCGCTGAGGTAGCCGACAATGGGCTGAACGATGAGCCCGGTCACCGGTGCGGCAATCCAGAGGATGGGAATCTGTGCGACATCGGCACCGAGCGTCTCAAAAATTCGGCTGACGTTGGCGTTTTGAAGGGCAAATCCGAACTGTATTCCCAGAAACCCGAAACTCATGTTCCAGATTTGCCAGAAGGGTAGGCGGGGCTTTTTCATCGGTTTTTTTCTGGTTCGTACATTGCTTTTATGGAGCGAAAAAGCCAATGTAAGGGCTTTCATTTGAATGACGTGCAATGTAGCAAACTCTGAACCGAAAAGAAACAGTTCACGCCCGGGAATGTGAAATTCCTCTGAGCGATGGCTGCAGCGAAATCATCTCGTCGAACCCCGCACCCCGGGAACGCTTCAGGACGTGATCAGGTGGTGA
>SKYY01000200.1 GCA_007127665.1 Balneolales bacterium
AGCCATGGCAGTATGGACAATGATAAACCCCATTTCCCCATAAAGCTTCCAGCCCCGGGATGTCCAGAAGATCATCGGTGACGCCGCCGGCGAAAACAAGCGACTGGCCCCGGAATTTTCGTCCATCAGAAAGAGAAACTGAAAAAACATCTTCTTCCTTTTCGACGGAATTAACATGGCCGGCAAGATGCGTGAGATATTCTTTGTACTGGGTAAGCTGATTGCGTGCCTCCCCGAGAATTTCCTTCGGATTGTGGCCATCACGACTGAATACGTTATTGGCTTGGGGAGAAGTACGGTTTCTGGGTTGTCCCTCATCGATCACCAGAACGGATCTTCTGCATCTTCCAAGCCCCATCGCAGCAGACAGCCCCGCGAAACTTCCCCCGATAATCAGGACATCGTACATTTTTCCGGGATCGGCCGAATCGTCAAAAGCATATTGTAAATCCGAAACAGGTATCCGCTCATTTGAGAAGGGTATCTGAAAAATGGCTCCAAATCCCAAAGCGGTTGTTTTGATGAAGGATTTGCGATTCATAGTATTCAGGATATGATTTGCAGTTCAGGATTTTTTTCGCGATAGTACGTCTGTTTTTGATTGTGCTGGAAGCATTGGGCATTTTTGCCATTACTTATACTTAGGAAAGCGGAAGTGAGAAAATGCCAACGAACCCGGTAATGCCCTTAGACTAAGATTCCCATTGAGGCCAGGGGTCTTTAAAAAAGCCTCCCCGGTGGTACATATCAATTTCATCATCGGCACAAAGACTTTTTTCAAGTTTCTTTTGAAGTTCCTGTTTGTCCATGTATTGACCGATAAAGACAAGTTCATTAAGGCGGTCTCCAAAATCTTTGGTCCATCGGCCCTTAATTCTCTCCTCATTAGCCTGAAAGGCCGGGTGTTGATTCCGCTCAATTTTGGGTAGAGAATCCCACCAAACCCCTGCAGGTTCGGCCTTGATGGAGCGGCCTGCCTGGCTCCAGTTGATGGCTATATCGGGTCTGGATGCGATCCACAATAATCCTTTTGAGCGCACAATATTCGGGGGCAGGTTATTTGTTATGAGGTCCCAGAGTCTTTCAGGATGAAAAGGACGCGGTGTCTGAAATACCAGTGAACTAATCCCGTATTCCTCCGTTTCCGGGGTATGCTCATTTTCAAGCTCTTTGATCCAACCAGCAGATTCTGAGGTGGTTTCGTAATCAAAAAGGCGGGTATTCAGTACGTCCGATAAAGGGACATCAGAGTAAACCGTTCGTATGATTTTCGCTTCCGGGTTTAACTTTTTTACAGCTGCTTTAAGGCCTTCCTTGTTGTGAAGAATATGATGTAACAGTGTAGTTTTCCCTGAACCGAGAAAACCACTTAAAACAGTGACGGGTAAGCGGTTCATGTGTTTAAAATTTTGGATTCATATCGTCACATTGAGCAATCATGGAAATAATCATGAGCTTGTCTTTCCGAAACATCGGCCATGAATGTTTCATCAGACCAGATTGAGGAGGTGTATGCGCAATTGAGTTGCAAATATAATCTGTCAATAATACAATAGCAACTTTGTTGCAATAAATAGGTCAAAGGGGACTGACTTTTCTTTGGAACCTGTTTCGTTGTGTCGCAAAGCATAGAAATACATAGTGTTGTCGTCAGAAGTGTGGCAAGAGCTTCACGTTTTGTCTGCTGCAAAAAAATAAAGTCCCTTTTTTAAAACAAAACCGAGAAGGAGCACAATCACGCCGAAAAAAGCTCCGGTGCCGGTATATGTCAGGCTGGAATAGAGCATGTAGATACATGCAGCGAGAAACAACAGAGCAGGGAGGGGATAGAGTGGAATATTCTGCTTGTATCCTGCTTCGGAATTCTGATACTGGAGTTTGAACAAGCCGATGATTACCATCAGTATAAAAAACCAGAAAACGGGAGCGGTGAAGTCAACAACAGCGGAAAGGTTGTCGGATGACAATGTGCCGGCAGCAAGAAGAATGAGGGCAACAAAACCCTGGACAGCAAGTGCATGACCAGGCGTGTCTCTCCTTTCATTCCATTTGCCGACCAAACGAAATTCGGGATAGTCACGGCCAAGGGCAAAAAGGGAACGAGAACCTGTTATAATGGTAGCGTTTGCGGTTGAAATGGCTGCAATGATTATTATGGATACAATCACTGCAGATCCAAGCTGGCCGAACAGCGCTTCGCTCAATTCTTGCCCTGGTGCTGCTGAATTTCTCAGGCCATCCAACCCCATAATGTGAATGTAAGCAAGATTAATTCCAACATACAAAAGGGTTATCAGAATCACCGAACCGGTCAGTACTCTTCCAATAGTTTGTCTGGCGTTTCTTAATTCCCCGGTAAGGTAAGCGGCTTCATTCCAGCCTCCGAATGTCAGGAGCACGAAGATCATGGCTAAACCCGGCATGCTAACGGACCAGTCAGTGACCTGACCAGGAGTGAGCAACACGCCGTTGTGACCTTCCCCGGAATTATGAAAAAGGGCGGTGAGACATAGTGTAATTAGCGCACCGATTACCAGAGCGGCCAACAGGTTCTGAATTTTACTGGATTGTCGCGTACCACTCATGTTAATCACTGTCAGCACGATGACCAATAAGGCTGCATATATGGTGTTGCTGTTAGCGCCTAAATTTGCAATAGAAGTGGCATAATCACCAAAAATAAGCGCAACAAGTGCAAGTGAGCCGGTTTGAATGACACTGACTCTGCCCCAGGCGAACAGGTATGCCGTTGATGGCCCTATGCTTCTGCGAAGAAAGGTGTATTCTCCACCGCTATCCGGCATTCGCATGGAGAGAGCGGCGTAGCACAATGATCCGGAAAAAGCAATAATCCCGCCGGCAATCCAGAAAAGTATGAAGTCAGCTTCGTTAGCGGCATGACCGGCAACTATTGACGGAAGCCTGAATATGCCAACACCAATCACCATCCCAATTAATACCGCAACAGCACTGAAGCTGCCCATTCTGCGATATTCAGGCGTTTTATCAGGCGTGATAGCCGACTTGTTCATCTGTTTAAAATTTTTCATTTGATCACGTGCCATTCCATAACCAGATTTACTCATGCTCCTGAGCGTCCCGGTGTCATCCGCAGAATCTCAGGTTCCTTTCAAAGTGCCTTGGGGATGTTACTCTGCAGATGGAGCGATTGCGTGATGAACTGTACTCTTTAGCACAAACGCTTTGGTTCGGGCACTGTGCACTCGCATCAGGAGTCATAGTGCAAGTGTCAAAGATACCGAAATGCCATATTGCAACCGTTTCGGACTAAAACCGTCTTGCGGGTGGATTGAAACAAATGTGTCTGCCGCGACACCGATATCAGAAGCTCCAATTGCAAAAAACCTTCCAATCGTAGAAGAGAGTGTTGCAATATTTTGCTCCCACAAGAGAAAGTCGGGAAGAAAAATTCTACGGGCGGCCTCATTCGTCGATCTGGCGTTCAGTCTGTTCTCTAATGGGATGTAGTATTTCACCCTGATTCCAAGAAGGCTGGATTGTGTAGATCTTGCCAGGTTCGCGTCAACCGACAGCAGGGTCAGTAACCTGTCGGATGCAGAAACAATATCCTCAAGGTCATATAGATCAAAGTTGGCGCGTAGCTTCAAAGAGATTCTGTCTGTTTTCGAATTACTCAGCCATGTGTTATTAAAGAAAGCCTGACCTCTGAAGTGGGTAAGGAGAACATTTTTCCCGTTCAGAAAGGGATCGATTCCATCACCGGATGTCCAATAGCTTCTCAGCCCGAACTCACGGGATCTGTTTTCCAGGGATTGATAGAATGTCACGCCTGATGAAAGTGTAAATGTATTCCATTCGCCGGTAGGCACGGGGTTACTGATGCCGGTGCTTGCGTTTTCCGTGGATGCAGAAACATCAAGGAAAGAAACAAGGCTCACATCGCTCCTTCTTATATGCACCTGGATCCCCCCACCGAATGTGTTTTCAGAATATGCCCGAGAAGCAGAGTTGAAGGTGGTCTGATTGAACGTCTCAATCCCTCTGAGGATCAGGACATAGGTATCCAATTGATTAAAAAAGCCAAGTTCCTGCTCTTCCTTTTTACCCTGGAATGAGCCGCTGATTCCGAGGTTGACGTTATCAGAAAAGTTGATATTCAGGCCTTTTCTGATGAAATAACGGTTATAAGTGAACATAGGCCTTTCTGCATTTTTGCGGGCACCTTGCATAACCTCATAGGCAACGGAATATCCAACCCTGAGCTTCTGAAAAAGAATGGGTGAAGCCGCGCTTGATTTTAGGAGTATGTGCATGTTGTCCCAGTCACCACCGGTTGTGTCGACCCATTGGTAGGGATTGTTTGTACGGACCGGTGCATGGTTTCGATAAAACACGTTCCCGTGATTCGTCTGAGAAAGCAGTACATCTCCAAGCAGCATCCAGCTGCCGATATTCTGCGTGCCTTTTGCATGGAAAAACCCTCCTGTAATTTGCTCTGGCTCTCTTACAGCTTGCAGGTCACCACTGCTGAAAAAGCCCGCGGCCTGCAACTGCCCGGTGCTGGATATTCCGGCTTCGGGAAGTCCTGCAGCATTGCCAGCCTCTCTCCATATTCCGGCGAGGGTGTCAGGAGTGAGTGAAATGCTGGTGGGCAGGTAGTTTTCTCGAACGGAAAATTGCCCCTGAGCCTGGTGGGGTATCGAGACACTGAGAAGTAGTAAGCAAACTGTCGTTACGAATGAAAGATGCTTCGGAATCGACTGCATTGGGTTGTAGCGGTGACGCGGCATAGCGGAATACCCTGAAGGCATTGATGGTTTCATTGAGGCGCATGCCCGGAAAGAAATGTCCCGGAGCCGGTTCAAGACTCCGGGACATGTTGTAGGGTTTGGGTCAATCAAATGATCCGGGTGTTGGCGGTGTGATAATCTCAAAATCCTCTGTCGTGTTACCGGTGTTTCTGAGAATCCTTCTTCCATCCACAATACGATCGGTTTTTCTTCTCGCGCTTTCGGAAGTGTAGGTCCCGGATGCGCTTACAAACCCTGCGTCAAGAGCAAGGGGGATACGTTTAAAATCACCACTTTGCGGGTTTTGCAGGGCTTCAAATGCGTCGATTACCTGATCGATAGGTAACTTTATCCTTGGGGGGATTTGGGGAGGAAAGTCGGGGATGGGAACCTGTTCAAGGGCATCGAAATCATCCACACGGAAAATAACTATGGCTGGTCCAAATACAGGTACGAGCCAGGTGAAGCCACCCGTGAAATAAATGCGCTCCATGTTGGTAACATTGGGATTATCAATGTCCCTGTCATCATCCCGCTGGTTGTACGTTTCAAAATCGGCATCGCCCAGATTAACCGGACTGTTTGGGTTAAGGTCAGGGTTGTTTCGGTGATCCTGTGCTGTCTGAGCGATGATAAAACTTTCCCCTGGCTGAATGGGATGGTCGGTTCCGGAGCCGGGAACTCTCCAAACACTGTTCAGATATACGTGGTCCTGATCCGCCTGAAAAGGAGTTGGCTGAGTATTTGGGTTAATCTGTCCGGAGGGGCCGAAAATATCGGCGATATAGAGACCGTCTGCGTACAATACTTCGTTGGAGTTATTGAAAATTTCATGAAATTGATCATTGAAGTAATTTCCTCCTGCAGGGTTCTTTGACCCGGTGTAGTAGACTTCCTTGATTACAAAATTTCCGAGCGCAGATGCCCGTAAGGCAAGTTCGACTGGGGAGTCGGGTTCTGTTGTGAAGTTCTGGTTGCTCAGGCTTGTGGAGAGCGTGGCCTCTTCTGCATAACCGGCAAGCGTAAGCATTTCTTCCGCTGACAATGTAACTTCAGCGCGTACGTCATACCGGCCCGGGATAAGGCCTTCAAAAAGAACCAGTCCGTTTTCGTCGGATGTAAGGTTTTGCTCGTCGCCCCTTTCGACGCTGGTGAGGGTCACAACCGCTTCGGGAGCAAATGACTCAGAAAATTCATCGGGGAAAAGGACCTGGAATCGAAGATCGATATTTGAGATTCCGGAATCACTGTCGCATGCCCCGGGCAAAAAGCCGGCGAATGCAATCAATGTCAGGATGGACAGTGCAAGTATTTTGTTTTTCATTTTTTTGGTGTTTAGCAGGATTAGTAAGATTTAGCAGGATTAGTAAGGACAGAATCAACTCACATGGCAGGATCTGGTTATCGCCAATGAGTCAGCCAGTGACAGGCATATTTGTAGCGCTTCGCGATTTTAGGTTCCATTCGTGATTTTCAGTTTATGGGTTATCGAGTTCATGATTAGGTGAATAAGGGTACTTATGGGCTAATTAAGTGGGGAACTCTGATCGAGAAGTTGAAGCCAAAAAAAAGCGGAGGGTTTCTACGAACAAAAGCCCCGCTTCGACGGCTTTCGTAAAGAGGACGGGAAAAGAAAACGTTGTTTACAAAAAATGAGGCTTGAATATTGTTACCGAACGCCTTGCTGACTCTTACATTGAACAGCCAAAGCGGGGGCGGACGCTCCGTAAGCAGGAACGAGTCGCTAACCCGTCTCATCAGGTCTTCATATTCATCGTCACCCCTCTGGCTTTCAGGGATCATCACGCGATCCCCTTCGCGAGTTATATAACCCAGCGGTGAGAGCATTACATCGTCTCTCCAGTCTGCATCAATCCAAAGCGCCTGAGCCAACCAGGAGACCACTACACCAGCATCAGGAATGTGATGAACCATGCGCAAGCTTGTTGAAAAACGCTGCCGGGTTACGGTTTCTCTTCCGTAGATACCTATTCGTTGTGGCGTAGTCGAAGTAAAAAGCTTGTCGGTATCAATCATGACTCCTGTATCACCAGAGCTCGTCTGAACCCAAGCGCCGCTCAGGGCAATGGTTGAAATGGCCCGCATACGAGTGTCCAAAGTTACATCCAGTTCCAGACCCAAATTTTCTGTTTGGCGCGTGTTGGCGGGGAGGTCATAAGCACCCAGAAAAACTCGTTGATCTGCCGGTTCAGGATTCAATATCGGCGGACTTCCGGCCGGAAAGGAGATCGCTTCAAATGTATGGAATCTGACTGGGTGAACATTGCGCGTAAAGCCATAGGCACCGTCCGTATTTTCAATGTATCCGGTAATCCCGGCGGTCAGGTAGTCTTTTTCTAAGAAGAAACCAACCTCATATTTGTCAGAGGTATATGATCTCATCTGGCTGTTGTCCGGCTCAACAACGGCAGTTGTAATTATCACAAGCCGTTCATTCGGATCGGTCGAAAAATTTGCAAAGTTTACGACGTCGAAAAAACGTGGGCCGGGGTACAGAAAGTTGAGGGGTGGAGCCTTGGCCGTTTTCCCATACGCACCGCGTATGTGCAAGTCATTTAGTATTTCAAACGAGGCATTCAGTCTTGGGGCCAGAACGGTGCCAAATTTGCCACTTGTCAGGGATGTGGGAGAAACATTGTCATAACGCAACCCTGCCTGTATCATGAACAACCGACTCGAAAAGTATCTTGCCACTCTGTGTTCGGCATACCCAGAAAGTATGTTCAGAGATGGTATGTCGTCGAAAGAGCGTGGGCGGTCGCCAACAGAATAGTTCTGCCTTGGGGGTTTTAGAACATCGAACTGTCTTCCCGAACCGCGGTTAGAATCGTGTTTCCACTCGACCCCTGCCAGTGTGATATTTACGGAATTACCCAGCACAATCTCATTCCGGTATTCAAATCTGCTGTAGAAATTCAGGGGATTGCCTTCCACAGTTGTTTCATTTCGATACTGAGTGGTGCCAAATGTTCCGGTGATGGTGGTATCGGTGAGAGCATCTGATAACGGAAACAGACCAAAACGGGTGATGTTCTCGGCATAAAATCCGCGCTGCTGCCGATAAGTGGAACTTGCGTCAAATGAAAGGCGATGCCTGCGGTCACTTCCGAGTGCAAGGCTAAGGTTGACACTGGAGCGGACAAACTGGTCCTGTGCATCTCTGACCCTCTGACTGACTTCATCTTGCGGATCAACGCGACGCTCATCCAACAGTCTGCCTGCCGCCAGCCTTGCATTCAGTCTTAGTCTCTGTTCAGATAGCCAGGAGCGGCTATACCCGGTCTGCAGACCTATTCTGTTAAATCTGTCAAGGTTTTGTCTCGGGTCAGAATAAGATTGAGTGATGTTTCCTGCGACATGGTAACCCGGTCTGATGTTCCCGTCACCAAAACCGGCTGAAAAGCCAATATCGGTCATGTTTGGGTTTAAACTGACTTTCAACTCCGGCAACATATAGCCGGCACGCGTAGTGACAATCACGGCGCCGGTAGTAATGTCGCCATAGCGTGCTGAAGGAACACCCTGAATCACTTCAATCGATTGGATGATGTCGGGGGAAATCTCCCTGAGATCGGTACCGCGTCCGGCAACGGATGCAAATGGTGGAAGTGAGCCCGGCGCACTGTTCAAGATGGTGACATCATCCTGGAGGTTTGCATTATTCGAGAGCGGAGACCCATCCACAATGATGCCGGTACCCAGTGCATTTGCCCTTATGGCGTCAGACGTAGTGGGAGCCTGTCTGAGAAGGCTTTGTCTCGGAGAGGACAGGCTTGGAGTGCCGGAAAGCTGGCCTGGTAGCAGTTCAAATAAATCGGCCAGGCTGGATGCCTGCAGGTGTTGAATTGCCTCGCGGGAGATGCGGCTTACAGATCCCGGCTGGTTGATATCAAGTCCCCTGCGCGCTGTGATTTGAACTTCATCTCCGCGAATGATGGCATAGTCAAGGTAAATGGAAATCTCAGTGATTTCTGTTGCGTGATCAATAGTTATTCTGCGTTCCGAGGATTCCATACCCAGGTGGGATACATACAGAGAATGAACCCCGGGTGCGACCTTGATGCACAATCTTCCATCAATGTCGGTTACCCTGTGAATGTCGGCCTCACGAAAGTGAACAACAGCATTCGGCACCTGAGAACCATCAACAGCAAACCGGACCTCTATGCAGAGCTGATTCTGTTGATCTGTCACATGAAAAAAGGACAATAAGAGGAAAAAGATTAAATACATTGTGTTTCCCGGCTCGGTCTGTACATACAGATAAATTACATCAGCTCAGTATATTGCGGTTTCACGCATTTGGAAAAAGCGCAGAAATTCAGCTGCTCTGAAGGTGCTGTCCGGTTCATAAAACGAAGATGAATGCTCGTTAAAAAGCCGGACGTTTTCCGCTGCCGCATCATATATTCGCAGATCTGCTTCGTTTCTTGTATGACCTTTTTCCACAGCATAGACGAATCTGCCAGACTGACCACTCACAACGGGCAACGACAGGAAGTCTCTCTCGACAAATTCTCCGGTTTCATCTTGATGAGCCGCTGATGCCACAAAAAAATCAACAGCATGTGAAGGATAACCGTAGAGGTAGCCATAGCCCCTGAACCTGTCAAGCATGCTTTCAAATTCTATGGTCTGGATGAGGGTCTCTGGGTTTGCACCAGGCGTAAAAGCCCATTTGGACCAGAAATCAGGGTTCTCATCAAGCATTCTGTCTACGGCATCAGCCCTGAAAACACGCAGTTGCACATGCCTTTTGCCATTAAATACATTCCGGAACGGGAAAAGGCCTGCCCGCAAATCATCGCACTGAAACGCATCGGTGATCCTGTTAAGCTGCGAAAAAGTTTCCATAAAACGCTCTGACCCCATAATGATCATATCGGAATGAATGGAGTCCGGCTCTTCCAGGTAGAATGGGAAAGCCATGACATCACTCATCGGTTTGAGATCGGAAATAAGTGTGTGCAAGGCTTCATTTTGAAGCCCGACATAAAGAATGGAGTCGGCTAGCATAAGGTCCTCTTGCTCCAACCCCGAAAAATCAAAACAGGTAGGATCAAGGGTGCTGGGAGGCGGGTCGGATTCAATTATTCTTTCTTTTGTCTGACAGGAGAAAAGAAACAGAAAGACAATTACGTAAGTGAGGCGCATGTGAATCAATTTATGGTTATTGTGCAACTAAGTTGCAAATATACAAACTTGAATCCATTGCCCCAAAAATTTTCGGGAGGTAAAAATTTGCAGTGTTCTTTGATGAACATAGACGCTTCGAAGTGCAGACTATTGAAAAAAAACCAGGGATATCGGTACATTTCCAACACCTATGAATTGCTTCCAACCGCAAATGCTCAGGATCACTGTAATGCCGACAGCTGTTCTTCGTTCGACGAAATTTCTTTTGTTCCTGCTTCTGGTCTTTTGGACCGCCGGTGCGCACCTCATGGCGCAGCAGCTACGTTTGCCGGATCGACCAGCTGATGCTCCAACGGGCTCCGAATTCAGGGATCAGATCCGATTTCTCGCCCTTGCCGCACGGGAAAAGGCAATTTTAGAACAGATTTTGGCGGGCAATGTCCCCGCTTTCCTGCGTGAGCTGGTCCCGGTTTCCGTCAGCGGGACAGCAGGCGGTGAAACACTGGAAGCCACCTATTTCGTGACACCCGACTATCTGGCCGTGGGCAGCGATGACGACTATTTCCTCATCCCCATGACGCCGATACTGGCGCAGCGCATCGCCAACGCAACAGGTACCAGAATGCCTACCCGCCGCATGGTTGACCAGATCTGGCAGGCGGCCCCGCTCAAGCTGTCGCCCCGTCCGATTCCGCCAAGTGATCAGATGACCACCATACCGGTGATGTACGAGCACCATCTGATGGTTTGGGAGCAGCGGGAGCCGGCGCTGGATGATCATCCGCCCGGAACATTGGTCGCCGGTCACAAGAAAGACGTGGTCATATCCAACCGGATTTTCAACCAGCCGCCTCCGGGACGTGTGGTGATCTACGGCTGGCATCAACGAAACGGTTCGCCGATCCAACCGCTCTACAGCGGCCACTCTGAGACCTACGCCGACTACAGCCACGGCATCCGGCTGGTGCTTGATTCGATTACCGTCAACGGCCAGCCCATGCAGGTCCGTGATGTGCTGCAGCACCATGAGCGGCATGTGCTGCTCAGCGACGAGGGGCTTATCCCGCAGCCATTCTACCCCACCGGCGAGCTGTTCGAGGCGCCCGATACATGAGGTGTGTTGGGGGTGGATGCGGGGAGGCTGCACGCTTCCACTATTTCCGCGGGTTTCTGCTATTTCTACTCGGTTCCTGGGATCAGAAAAACAGCCAGGCGCTCAGCAAAAGGCGCACATTGGTAACCGGTTCAGCATCCGATACCGCTCCATCGGGCTGGATTGTTCCGTATGCCGCGGTAGTGATGTCGGTCTCCAGGGAAAAGCGCACAGATCCTGATTGCACCTGGAATCTTGGGGCAATTCTGTACAGATGGTCAACATCGGCACCACGGGAATAACCGGGAACAACCTGCACATCTTCTCCGGAAGTGCCAAGGTTCTTCGAGTATCCTGTAAACAGCGCCAGCTCATATCGGGTCTTGTCTGCATCGCCCATGAAACCGGTTGTAAATTCGTGCCACAGACCAAGTGTCTGGTATGGATGGACCCGTGATCCGACGGCAGATCGTGCCACGCCACCGAGCATGGTCTGGTCCATCAGGTTCTCACCATAGATGACATAGGATTTACTTGTGATGACACCAACCGGGATATTCAGAAAACCAAAATAGCTCTGGCTGTCGACCGGATCCAGTGTTTGAGGGTCGATATCCAGTCTCTTGAAATCCACTCCGAATCCACCCAGAATATCACCGGCTTTGACCTGAAGTTGTGCGTGGAGGTTCGGAATGGCTGAGTTTCTCAAGGATGCGGTGCCGCCGGGACCGGTGAAATCCCGTTGTGACACGGCAGCAACCAAACCGGTAAACGGTCCGGCAGTGCGCGTGAGTCGGACCTGGGGGTTTCTGGAAAATGCCTGAAAGGGTGCACCAGTAGAAAAAGAAACAGTTCCAGGGAATGATTGGGCAATAAATAGGGGATGCCAAGTTTGCCCAACCAGCAAGCTTGTCTTGTTCCAATCCAGCCTGACCCAGGCGTGTCGCAACCTGAGGGTATTAATATTGCCCTCTGTGGAACCGAAAAATGCTGTTTCAACCAGGCCCGTTGTACGCGCGCCGAATGCATCCGGGCCGCTGATCCGGGCCAAAAGACGCGTTTGGATTGCGATGATGTTGAACTGCGTGTTGCGGTTGATATCGTTTCCCGCTTCATCAAGCACCTTGTTCATGGGAAAGAGCATGAACTGACCATCACGAGCAGAGACGGTATTCCGGGTATCCTGATACATATCCGTTTTTACAAAACCTGAAAAAGTTACACCGGTCTCCTGTGCGCGGACGGGATTATGTGACAGGATGAAACCGAGGATTGCCAGGGTTAAAATCC
>SKYY01000055.1 GCA_007127665.1 Balneolales bacterium
TGATCCTCGTGATCCTCGTGATCCTCGTCGTCTGCGTCATCTGCGTCGGCTGCATATTCCGACGACATCAGCATCGTGAGGACCTCCTTGGCTTCCGGCTCTCCGAGTGCGATGGCTTTTTCAACATGCCCAAGCGCTTCCTCCTTGCGTTCAGCGGCAATAAGAAGCCGGGCAAGATCCAGGTGCACGTCCGCATTCTCGTCGTCATGTGCAATCGACTCCTGCATGGCAATAATGGCTTCTTGCGGCTCGTTTCCGTGCAGCTTGGCAAGCCCGTAAAAATAGTAATTCCAGGCATTGTCCGGTTGCGCCTCGATCGCTTTACGGTAGTATGGATACGACTCCTCATAGCGTTCAAGCATTCTGAGACACTCGGCTATAATAAAATCCTCGCTATCTTCCGGGTTTTTTTCCGCCGAACGGAGAAGATTATCCAGAATTTCCTGCCAATCGGGTTCATCCAAGTTATAACCCACAATCCCGCGCAGTTTCAGCACGGCGGGTTCATCCTGAAACTCTTCACTGATCAAATCCAGTGCCAGGCTTGCCTCGATATATTCGCCCTCGTGATAGAGCGTCCAGGCATAGGCAAAATACTCATCATCGGTCATTTCAACCTCGTCGCCCGCCTCCCGGTACCATTTGAGTGCTTCTTCGAAACGATCGGCTTGAAAATGGCAGAACGCAATCCACGCTTTCAACTGGTTTGCAAGTTCCTCCCCGGTCATTTCATCATCAAGCGCCTGCATTGCAAGTTCAAGTGCTTCCTCGTAGTCTTCGGCATCAATGGCTTCCGCGACTTTTTGGAAAAGTTCGAGGGGATTGGTTTCCGGATCTTGTCCGGATAGTGAGTCCTGGTGGTCTTCAGCCATAAATTACTCCCTGGTCTGTTTCAAAATATATTTCACATTCCGCCGGACTGGAGCACATTCATCCGTTCCGTCTGTTTCACTTCCTGCTGAGCAATACCCCTTCATAATCAGAAGTGAATACCCGAATTCATTTGCCGCGGATTATTCAATAATTGCATTGCGACCTGTCCATAATATGATACAAATCGCCGTTTTATTCAATGATTATCAGCACTTTTTTTAGCCGTTTCCTGTCCGGAGCGTGCTCCATGTCACAACCCGGGCATTACGTCTATGCAACCGTATCCATGACATCACAGCCGTAGGCACAGAATGCCAGTCCGGATGCATGCATGTGACAGGCCGGGGCCGGGTGATGAGAACTGACAGCACTTATCCACTTAAAAACGGTACGGCACGACACTTTATTCACGTCTACCGACAATCATGGAAATGACACGCTTATCCACCGGTTCAAGCACCGGCAAATCAGCCAAAATGTGCTGCAATTCCTCTGTTTGCAGCGGATTTCTTTGCAAATACCTGTTGATGTTTTTCAGCCTGATGTCCTGGTATTTGCGATTTTTTCTCTCACGTTCGATCCAATGGATAAGCTTTGGCTGAACCACATCCAGCCATCTGTTTGCCAGTTCGTACCAGTCCACTCCGTCGGGCAGCGATATGCGGTCATCAATGCCACGGCTTTGAGCGTTTCCCGGATGAGATACCAGCTCATTCAACTTTTTCACATAGCCTCTCCACTCCGGATCCGGGACATCATCCATCTTCAACCATTTTGGCAGAAGCAACCGCATCTGATCAATGGCATTCTTCTTTTTGTTTGGCAGCATCTCCATTTCGTGCGCTGAAAGCCATCTCATATGCTCCTTGACAAGCTTATCGGTTTCGTCCGTCGGGTCGATGCTAACGGAATCCGGCAAAAGCCGCCGCAACTCATGGACAATCCTGTTAATGTCCTTCTCGTGCTCACCGCTCCCCTTGCGCAACACCCAGTAGGGTGCCGAGCCAACCGACCCCTGAACTGCCGCAAATAAAAATGACTGTTTTGAGCCCACAAAACTGATCCAGGCACCTTCATCCACCTCAATTTCCGTCACCTTTGTGTACATTTCAGGGTGGATGATTGGCCGTTCTCCATAAACCAGGTTCCGCAACGAGGAAAAAGCATCTTCAAACCCCTCCCATGACCTGTCCTCTTTCTGGTGTTCCTCGAACTCCGTGATGATCTGAGTGGTGGACAGCGACTCCTCGGAAAAACGCTCCATATGATCCCCGATGCGCTCCGGAAGCGAGATATTGCTTCCTATGAGATCCTCAACGAGCTGGTGCCTGTGGTAAAAGTTCCTGTCCGTTTTCAGACGGAATGCATCGGAATCGTCAGGCCAGTATATGGTAACCTTTTTGTGCGGACTATCCATGCGGTCCACGCGGCCGATGCGCTGTTCCGCGACCCGGATAACCGTAGGCATATCAAGGAATAATACCGCCGATGCCCGTTGCAGGTTCACCCCTTCCGCAAGGGCGTCACTGCACAATGCCGCCATCCGGATGCTCCCTGCCTGAAGCGCAAAGGTTTTTTTCAGTAGCTTTTTGGTATTGCCGGTGCTACCTGTAACGACCATCGCCTCTTCCCTCAGTCCCATATCACACAGTTTCTGGTGGATGACATGCAGGGTAACAAGCGCCGTATCGTATGCCAGGATCATTCCGTCTGATTCGATCAATTGCGCGACCATATGGGCCTTGCCTTTCTCCCGACTGTCGCTCATCTGTTCGGCCAAAGAGGCAATTTCCTCAAGAATTTTGATCTCTTCATCACAGGCTTTATGCCACTGGTCCGCATCACGCATCCAATCCGGCAAGGGGATGCGCAGGTTTGTTGCCGGTTTGCTTTTTTGCAGACTCCGGATCCGGTCAATTACATTACCGGTTTCATTTTTTTTATACGGTCTGATACCGAAACGGGTTATGACGGCTTCCGTACCCCTGAGATGCTCCACCAGGGCCGCGCGGCTTGAGCGCAACATGTTCCTGATATTGTATCGCGTCAGTGCCGGCCCCATATGAAGTCGTTTTTTCAGAAAAGCCCGCTCCCTTTCTTCTGAAAAACGATCGTAGGCATCGGCTTTCAGATTGGACAGGTACAGGATGCCTTTCAACCCCCGGGTCAGCTCATTAATTCGCTCCGCCAATGCAATATCTTCCAGGGTTTCTTCTGTTTTGTACGTTTTCGGGATATTTTCCGGATACCGGCACTTGCTTCCGAATTCATCCCGGTAGGACTCCGGCTCACGTACGATGGCTTCATTCAGCTCTTTTTTTGTGCGCCGGACCATGAAGCGATGCACGTAATCCCTTAATGCTTTCATTTTATCAGGGCTTTTTGCTTCACGGCTGCTCAACAACTCCTTATATGTTTTATAAGCGTCATCGCTCAGGTTATCCA
>SKYY01000123.1 GCA_007127665.1 Balneolales bacterium
CTGAATTCGCGTTTGAAGAAATGGAAGTTGATACAAATAGCCAGCATGACGGTATAGGAGAGAAAGGCGGACCCCCCATAGCTTACAAAAGGAAGAGGTAATCCTATGATGGGAAAAAGGCCCATGGCACTGCCAAGATTGATGAGAAGGTGCACGAAGAAGGTCATTGCAACTCCAACGATGACAAGCTGGGCAAACGGATGCCGGTGCTCTCCCGCATTGCTGAGCAGGCGCAGTAAAAGAATGGTAAAAACGAGCAGCAGCAAACCGGCACCGATAAATCCGAACTCTTCCGCGATAACCGGAAAGATGAAATCTGTCCATTGCTCAGGAAGAAAGCGCAACTGGGTCTGCGTGCCTTCAAGAAAACCCTTGCCCCAAAGCCCCCCTGACCCTATGGCCGTTTTGGCCTGCAGGACATTCCATCCGGCACCCTGGGGATCGAGAGCCGGGTTGACAAATGCTTCAATCCGCGCCTGTTGGTGCGGCTTGAGAATCTGATACAGAGCCAACTGTACCCCGACGACCACCAGGTTGCCTAAAATGAAAGCAGAACTTGTCAGCCAGGGTCTCTTTTGAATGAAAAAGATCGCGATTGAGAGCACAATTGTTGCTGCAACCCCAAGCTTCCAGTTTATTATAGCAAAATATGCGATAATGGCAGGTGAAATGAGAAACAGGGATATTCCGTACGGTAAACCGGACCAGAAAAGCATTACGGGAATGAGGGCCAGCAGCACCAGCGCAGTCCCCGTGTCATTTTGCAGGATGATGATGACGGCTGGAATGATCATCAGAACTACGGCAAACAGGGCGGAACCGATATGCTCAGCCGAGATATCCCTTCTGCTGGTAAGATAGTTGGCTACGGCAAGAATAGTAGCCAGTTTCAGCATTTCACTGATCTGGAATCGCAATCCTCCAATTACCAGCCAGCGGCGTGCACCACCTGCTTCCGTTCCCCAAATAACGGTTGCTATAGCCAGGATGATACAGATCACATACAAGGCATAGGAAATTTGCTGGAATGTGCGCGGATTAGTAAACTGTATTGCAGCAAGCGCAATAAGAGATACGGCAATCCAGATAATCTGGTTCAGGAAGTTACCTTTGATGTAAGAGGGTAGAAACTGGGAAACCGGCCCGAGGGTGGCACTGTAAATGGCAACCAGGCCGGCAGAAAAAAGCAGAACCCAGCATATAATCAATAGCCAGTCAAATTGTCGGTACCAGGCCATTATAGTGGTTGCTCATTATTGGTTTCATTGCGGTTATCCTCTTCCCGGGGAGTGAATGTCTTGACATACTCATATACCCAGTTCCTGCGAATCTGTCCGTGAAAATACTGTTCCATCATCAAGCCGGCTACAGGTGCAGCTGAAATGGAACCGAAACCGGCATTTTCAACCAGAGCGACAATCACGATTTCAGGTTGCTCAAATGGTGCGTAGGAAATAAACCAGCCGTGATCTATACCGTGAGGATTCTGGGCTGTTCCGGTTTTACCGGCTACTTCAATCCCGGAAATATCAGCATAGAATCGTCCGGAGCCTTCAGATACGGCTTTACGCATTCCTTCCTGAATAATGTCAAGGTGCTCATCCTTAATCCAGGGAACCCGTTCTTTTTCCTGCGAATGCACTACCATGGATCCATCCGGATAAACAATGCGGTCTACGATGTGCGGGCGTACGCGGTACCCCCCGTTTGCAAGCAGGGAAGTTGCCAGGGCCATCTGCAACGGTGAACTGGAAAAAGTGCCCTGTCCCACTCCAACGCTGATCAGATCACCGATTCCCCAGTTACGTGATCCGCCAAAATGGGTATAGTAGTAGGCACTGTCAGGTACTATGCCCCTTCTTTCATGGGGCAGATCTATTTGCGTAAGCTGCCCAAGCCCGAATGACGAAGTGTGACGGTGCCAGGCATTCAGCCCAACTTTGTTCATAGTCTGGTTCATCAAAGAAAAAAAATAGGTATTGCAGGAGTTCTGGATGGCTTCAACCAGGTTTTGTCGTCCGTGACTCCGGGTGCAACGGTAAAGACGGCCAAGTGTAAATCCACCCCGGCATGTGACTTCCGTTTCCGGATCGATAATACCAAAATCGAGTCCTATGAGGCCCATAATGGGTTTGACGGTTGAACCGGGCGGCTGCATACTGGAAATGGCACGATTGAATAGAGGATTGGTGGTATCAGCATTCAGGGATATCCAGTAATCCATATCAATCCTGCCGGAGAGCCGGTCCAGATCAAAGCCGGGGGAACTGACCAGAGCAAGGATGGCTCCGGTATTGGGGTCCATGGCGACAACGCCGCCTGTTTTGCCAACCATAAGATCTTCAGCCAGAAGCTGAAGATCGTAGTCGATATGGGTGTACAGATCCGCTCCCTGCACAGGAGTTCTTCCCATTTGGGTCTCTTCGAAAAGTCCCAGAGTCTGACCGAGAGCATTCACGCGTACATAGCGAGCTCCCAGCTCCCCACGAAGATCCTGCTCATACATGAACTCAATTCCGCTTCTTCCTGCTTTATCACCCAGATTGTATCTGCTGGAACTGCGGTACTCTTGCTGAGTTACTTCACTCAGATAGCCCAGAATGTGAGAACCAATGATATCAGTGGGATAGTGTCTCTTGGATTCTACATTGTATCCAACACCGGGTAGTTTCCAGATGTTTTCCTGTATTTGTGAGAAGCGATGAAAACTGATATCCGTGATGAGCCGTGAAGGCCGATGCCACGAGTATCTTCTGGCAACCTGCACCCGGTCTTCGATCATTTCTTCGGGAATATCAAGATACTTCGACAGCATCGGAATGGTGGATGGATCAAAGCTGGCCGGCGTAACTGTAATGGTATAGATAGGTTGGTTATCCACAAGCATCCTTCCGCTGCGATCGAATACGAGTCCGCGTGCGGGACTCACACTCTCTTGTCTGATACTGTTTGCCAGACTGAGTGGACCATATGTATCGTATTCTATGATCTGCAACTGAAACAGTCTTCCGGCAAAAATGAGCATAATGGTAACAGTGATTACCTGCAGCACCCGAATAGATACATCATTCCGTTTTTCTTGCTTGTTGCGAAGCATGCCTGTTACCTATTTGTCACGCAATATGTAGATTATACTGCCGGTTACGGCTGTCATAAGACTGCTTCCGGCCAGGATTTGAATAAACACCGGACCCGCCTGGTAAATCTGTGCAAAAAGCGCGGCGAGAAGGAAAAATAAGTTATGAATAACGGATATCCCAAGTAATATCAGAAAAACCTGTGTGAAAAAAAGCCTTGCTTCTTCAATCCTGGGCACGAATCTGTAGACGATCAGAGTTGTTAATGTTTTTGCCATGAGGTGAAGCCCCCAGTAGTCCAGAAAAAAATCACTTAAAAGGCCAATGAATGCTGCGAAAAGAATAGCTCTTGTACGATCCTGTGTGGCCATCACCCAGATGAGTATTACCAGGGTGAAATCTGCCTGAATGGCGCCATAACCGAGATGGTTAAAGATGAGCATCTGCAACAGAACGGCCACCAAACCAATAAGTCCGAAATGCAGTAGTTCTGATTTCATTGGAACAAACTTTCGTATTGCAAAAGAAGCTCTTCCACTTCCTGCTCGGGTTCAAAACGGACAATGAAGGCCTCGGAGGTTTGATGCAGCGAAACATAAGGCCGAATGTAGATCTGCTGGGTGTCGCGGCCTTCCTCAGGCTGGGTCCTGACAACGGATCCGACAGGAATTCCGGCAGGAAACTGATTGCTGAAACCGGAGGTTTCTACAACGGAACCAATCGGGACATCGATTGTCTTCGGTACATACTGCATAACGAGTTCACTGGATTGTTCCGTGCCCCATGACACAATACCGTAGGCCCTGTTGCCCTGGATCCGGGCGCTTGCCCGAAATAATGGATTGAAAAATGGCATGATCTTGGCATGTCCTGACCTGGACAGGATGACCTGGCCCACCAGGCCTTCCGGTGTGATCAGTGGCATTCCCGGTTCTATGCCATCCCGGCTTCCCTTGTTGATGGTAAATGAGTTGTTGATACCGGTGAGGTTTTTTGCCACAATCCTGACAGGAACAAGGTCCAGTTCCGTTGTGTCCTGAAGGCCTATCATATTTCTAAGGACAATATTTTCCTCTCTGAGGGAACGCAGCCGGCTCAGTTCATCCTGCAGCAGTATATTCTGCTTGCCAAGCTGTTCACTTGACTGCAGTGCATTCCGGTAGACTCTTACCTGTGAAAGCGGTTGTTCGATGTAGCTCATAGCAAGTATGGACACCTTGCGTACGGTCTGCAGGCCGTCGTCATGACGAAAAACCATCAAAAAAAAAGCGAGCAGAAGGAAAAGTACGGTCAGAAGATGATCTCGTACATCATCCGTCTTGCGGAATGAAAACTGCATTCAGGTAACATTCTGTCAGGTTAGAATGGCACGGTAGTATTCCAGATCTTCAAGAACCTTGCCGGTACCTCGTACTACAGCCGTAAGAGGGTCTTCAGCTATGTGAACCGGAAGATCGGTTGTTTCCATGATCAGTTTGTCGAGATTCTTGAGCAAGGCCCCGCCACCTGTCAGAAAAATTCCTCGATCCAGAATGTCAGCCGACAATTCAGGAGGCGTTTGCTCAAGTGACTTCGTAACGGACTCGACGATCGTGTTAACGGACTCCGAAATAGCTTCGCGGATATCTTTTGAAGTAACAATTCGCGTGCGGGGAACACCGTTCACCAGATCGCGTCCTTTGACAGTAAGTTCAAGTTCTTCATCAAGAGGAGCCGCAGAGCCCAGAAGGCACTTCACCTGTTCGCCCGTGCGTTCCCCGATCAAGAGGTTGTGATTGCGGCGGAAATAATTGATGATATCTTCGTTCAGTTCATCACCCCCCAGCCGTACCGATTGCGAATAGACAATACCCGACAGGGCGATCACAGCAATCTCGGTGGTTCCACCGCCGATATCAACGATCATGTTACCGACCGGCTCATGAACGTCCAGGCCAATGCCAATTGCGGCGGCCATCGGTTCGTCAACCAAATGGACCTCTTTGGCTCCCGCATGCTCTGCACTGTCACGGACAGCCCGTTTTTCCACCTCGGTAATACCGCTTGGCACGCAAACCACCATTTTCCGGGTGGATGAGTACCATTTGACTTTCACCTTTTTGATCATTCCCCGAATCATGTGTTCGGCAACCTCAAAATCCGCAATAACACCATCACGAAGTGGTCGCACAGTACGGATTTTCTTGTGTGTTTTTTCATGCATGAGACGTGCTTCGTGCCCAATAGCCACAGCCTGATTTTCCATATTGAGTGCAACTATTGAGGGTTCGTTGAGCACGATACCCTGATTCCGGGCATGGATGAGCGTGTTGGCGGTACCAAGGTCAATAGCAATATCAGTGTAGAGCCAATCAAAAAGTCCGCCCTTGGCGTTATTCTGGCTTACGGATGTTTCTTTATAGCTAACTTCAGACTGCGGCATATATAAATATTGGAGGAATTACATGAACTGGGATGGTGGGGTTTTCATAACTTTCAAAGTTACAATATTAAACGGCCTTTTGCGAATTTCTTTGGGTAAAATTTGAAAAAAAACGATGATTTCCATACCTGAGAAAGGGCTTGAAAAAACTCGGCAAATGCTGTTCATATCTCAGCGATGTGTAATTTTACACCCCCGCTTTCAGGCTGGCTGATCAGTGCCGGAAGTGTCGGGTTCCGGTCAGAATCATGGCTATTCCCAATTCATCAGCCCGGGCAATCACGTCTTTGTCCCGGATACTGCCACCGGGTTGAATGACAGCAGAAGCTCCGGCGTTTACCGCTTCCTCGACACCATCTGCAAAGGGAAAAAACGCATCGGATGCCACTACGCAGCCCTTGAGCTGGTGCCCGAATTCTTTTGCCTTGGCAGAGGCTATTCTTGATGCATCTACCCGATTGGGCTGGCCTGCGCCGACACCAATGGTCTGAAGGTCCCGGGCGTATACAATGGCATTTGAAGTCACATGTTTTGCTACAATCCAGGCAAATTCAAGCGTAGCCAATTGATTTTCGTCGGGATGAACACGGGTGACCACATCCCGCTTCTCATTCTCGAATCCGGCGTCTGCATGCTGCCATAGGTATCCCCCAACGGTGGAACGCACTCGCGGAAGGAGCGCATCCGGCCACGAGAGAATCCGTATCAGCCTCCTGTTGGATTTACGTTTCAGCAGTTCAAGAGCTTCATCCGTATACGACGGGGCCAGAATGATTTCCGTAAATATCTGGTCGACCAAAGAAGCTGTTACTGCGTCAACCCGGCTGTTAAATAGCACGATACCACCGAAAGGGGATGTGGTATCGGTCGAAAAAGCTTTTTTCCAGGCGCTTTCCGCAGAGTCAGCAAGAGCAACGCCACATGGAAGCGTGTGTTTGAAAATGGCGCATAGTGTTTTGCCTGTTTCCGGAAAGTCAGAAAAGTCAGAGCCCAGCCGGAGGGCAGCGTCAATATCCAGGTAGTTGTTGTAGCTCAGCTCCTTGCCATGAAAACAGTCAATGAACTGTTCCGGGTTTCCGTAAACTGCGGCTGCCTGATGCGGGTTTTCACCGTAACGCAGCTGTCTGTACAAGGGAACATTCATGCTGAGGGCCGGTTGGATCGGAAGGGTTCCCCCATCGGCATTCTGCCTCGCATCTTCATTTTGTTTTGCATTATAATTTTGTGCTGCATCGTCATTCTGACCAGCTTCCTCACTCTGTCCGGCATCCTTATTCTGTCCAGCTTCGTCATTCGGTCCGGCATCCTCATTCGGTCCAGCTTCGTCATTTTTCCTGGAACCGTCACTTGCAACGGAATCGCGAATGTGTCCGGTATTGTAATTACGTGTCGAAGCATCTGTATGTCGCGAAAGGGTTCCGGGTTTTTGCACCAATTGAATCAGGGAGTCGGCTATGGCCTGGTCATAGGACGCTGTCATTTGAAACGCCCGAATTGCAAATTCAGCACGGGTTTTTCCACTAATCCAGCCATTGCTGTCTTTTATTTCATCCAGAAGTTTGCGGTACTGGTCGGGGTGGGTGGCCACGCAGACATTCTCAAAGTTCTTTGCGGAAGCCCGGACCATGGCCGGGCCGCCGATATCAATGTTTTCAACGGCATGTTCTATGTCCCCGTCCCGCTCCCGGACAGCTTCGCGGAAAGGGTACAGGTTCACGACCAGGAGCTGGATCTGTTGTATATCGAGTTCTCTCAGGGTACGGGCATGCTCTTCGATTTTCGGTCGTGCCAGCAATGCACCATGGATTTTGGGATGCAATGTCTTGACACGTCCATCCAGACATTCAGGAAAACCGGTTATAGCCGAGACGTCCGTGACAGGCAAACCGGAATCGCGGATCAGTCGGGCCGTTCCGCCTGTCGAGATTATCTGAACCCCTGACTGATGAAGTTCCCTGGCCAATTCCGGTATACCGGTTTTATCAGAAACGGATATCAGGGCACGCGTTACGGAAATGTCGGGAAGCGGGGTACTGGAATCGGGAGTCATGTTTTTTGGAGTGTGAGTATTGAATGGTTGATACGTAAAAATCACCTGTGATATCCGTCAGTTCCGGGAAAGCTCAGTTATGCGAAAGCAGAAACCGGACAACTTTGGGATACAAAAGATGTTCCTGTTTCAGAACCCGGGCTGCCAGCGATTCCGCGGTGTCATCCTGCCGGACAGGAACCCTGGATTGTGCGATGATAGGCCCTTCGTCATAATCCCGTGTTACATAATGGACCGTACATCCGGACTCCTTGTCGCGGTTTTCAATAACGGCCCGGTGAACACGCATTCCATACCATCCTTTACCGCCATATTTTGGCAGCAGGGCGGGGTGTATGTTTATGATCCGGCGCTTGTACAATTCCACAATTTCATCCGGTATTTTTTTCAGATAACCGGCGAGAACGATGAGCCTGGGAGATTCCTTTTCGAGAATTTTGCGGAGCGTATCTGTATATACCATCGGATTGTCATAATCCCCGGGTGAAATAACGACACCGGGTATCTCATTATCCCTGGCATATTTCAGTGCACCGGCATCCGGATTATCACTTATAAGCGCAGTGATACGGGCAGGAACCTCCTTCTTCAAAGTTGCTTTATGAAGCGCTTTGAAATTTGATCCCCCGCCTGAGGCAAATACGACGATGTTTCTGTTTTTCAAGAATCAAAAATTGATTGGGTACTGGCGATCTTTACAGTTTCACCAAAGGAAAGAGACAGTTCCACTCCAAGTGGAAAAGGAATTTTGTGATCGATGTGTCCGTATGGAACATCCCGAACGACCGGCAGAGCGGTATTTTTCAGCAACCGGTCCAATACTTTTTCCATGGATGGTACGTCATCAAAAGTCTCCTCTTCGGGAGGTGAAAATGACCCGAAAATGACTGCATTGGCTGCCTGGAACCAACCGGCCAGCCTGGCTTGCCAGAGATAGCCCTCGGTTTTGTGCCGGGGTTCTCCCACATCTTCAAGAATCGGGATAGAACCTTCAAGATCAGGAAAATAGGGAGAGCCGCTCAGCTTGGCTGCGACAGAGAGCGTGCCAGGCAGCGCAATCCCGCTGATTTCACCGGTGGACCGATTGGCATAAACAGGAAGATCGTAGTTGATTTTTCCGGTGCGCATGAAGTCCCAAAAGGATTTTTCAAAGTCGGGGTGGACCGGATCCATATAGAAATCAGTAGCTGGCATACCGGTTGACAGCGAGGGGATACCGGTTTGTGCATAGATACCCCACTCCAGTGCCGTGATGTCACTGTAGCCGATCATCAGTTTTCTTGCTGACGCGATGGCCTGGAAATCAAGAAGCGGAAGCATGGCGCTGCTGCCAAAACCGCCGCGGGCAAAAAAGATGATGTCCACCTCCGGATCAGCAATCAGCTGCATCAGTTCGGATGCACGATCTTCGGCACTGCCGGCCAGATAGTTGTCCCGTGCATGGCAGCTTGGTTTGACGATTACACGGTACCCGCGATTTTTAAAATACGTGACACCATTTTCAAGTCTTTTGGGCTCAATAGGTGAAGACGGAGCCATAATGCCGATGGTTCCACCTTCCGGTAATGGTCTGAGTTTTATCATGGAAGTAGTGTTTTAATTCTGTTCAACGGGACTGAATATTTTGTAGTTCTCAAAACTCCATCTTATCTGTTTGATGGTGATTACAATAGTGGCTGTAATGGGAACAGCAACAAGCATTCCGAATATTCCCGCCAGTTCAGCGCCGGTCATGACCACAAACAGGATGACGAGAGGATGCAGGTTGGCCGACCTGGAGAACAGCGTGGGTTGTACGATACTTACGTCGATGATCTGAGTGATGAGTATCGCAGTGAAAACATAAATAACCAGTGAAAAGTCGCCTGTCTCAAGTATCGAGACGATGATAGAAAGGATATAGCCGATTACAGGTCCGAAATAGGGTATGATGTTGGCCACTCCGACGGCAATACCAACGGATAGAGCATTGTTCAATCCTGCAAAACTGAGCATGATAGTTGCCGTAGTGGCAATGATAATACTTTGCAGGCCAACGCTTTTGAAGTAGGTGACCAGTCTTTTCTCAACTTTTTCGATTCCTGTCAGCACACTTTCGAAATACCTGTTGGGAATAAGCTCAAGGATATTCCGGCGAAGCTGGGCTCCGTCCTTCAGAATGAAAAACGTTGCAAAGGGAACGACGATAAATGCCCAGAATATGTTGGCGAAAATCCCAAGTATGTTGTTGATTGTCCGTGAGATGTCATCCGTCTGGAAAAGGACTTCAACAGCACCGGGGATATTGTCGCGCAGAAAACCTTCCGGCAGAAAAGGGACTCTTTGCAGGATCTGTTCCTCAATTTCTGCACTCACAGCCAGAACGGCATCAATATTCAACTGTTGGCCCAGCATGATTACCTGACCTGCAATGGCAGGAAGAATGGTACTTGAAAACCAGACGAGGAGCAAAACCAGGGTGGAAAGCACGAGACTGATTGCCAGGGTACGATTCAAACCGACAGCCTGCAAGCGGTTAACAAAAGGGTCGAGGATATAGGAAAAGACCAGAGCAATCAGTGCATACAGAATCAGTACAAAAAAACGATAGAGAACGAACAGGATCAGCAATACGATAGCCAGTCCTATAAGAAATCGAATAAAACGTTCGATATTAAAGCTCTTCATTCTCCAGCTTTTTTAGCAGTTCATCGCATTTCTCCATTACTATGTGTCCCGGAAATCCCCTTCGGATCAGAAAGTCTGCAAGCTTCTTTCTGCGCTTCAAGCCCGGTTCCGTTCTCATCAATCGTTTTGCAGCGCTCAAGGCGGCCTGTTTCAAAGCATCGATGAGATGGTCTTCCGTGAAGGAATTCTCAAGAGCCGAATCAATATACTGTTTTTTTACTCCTTTTTGGGCGAGAGCCTGCCGAATTTTTGCCGGCCCCCATCCATAGCGATCTTTCTTTTCCCGGGAGAAGGTTTCGGCAAACGATGCGTCGTCCAGATACCCCTTTTCCGTGAAAGGCCCCAGGGCGCATCGTGCCTCTTCTATTGTGTATCCTTTGGCAAGACTTTTTTTTATGATCTCGCCCGAGCTGTGATTCCGGACTGCCAGCCATCGGTAGATCTGATCGTTCAGTTGATGTTGCCTGTCAAGCCGGCAGAGCTCCCTGTAACGTTCTTCCGAAATCAGATCACCCCGGGAAATACCGGCCTTTTCGATGACGTCACGGTGAAATCCATCCAGAAACGATCCCTCTACAAAAAGGGAAACTCTCTCTTTCCTGCGTTTCTGTGTAACAATATCCGTACAGCGTCCCGGAAGGCAAGAGGCTGACTCATCCATTTGTGCAACCTGTTATGGATGGTTATTATGTAACAAGGCCCCTCAGTTATCGCCGGTACTACTGGTTTTGACAGCTGCTGCAGCACTTTTAGCAGGCTTGCCAGCCACTGATCCAGAATCCGTTTCCTTGCCGTTATCCGGATAATGGTCGGGCATCAGCTTTCGGCGCACCATATCCTCTATTGAGGAACTAAGCCCTGGATCTTCCTGAAGAAACTGCATGGCCGAGTCGGTTCCCTGTCCTATAGGTTCACCGTCATAGCGGTACCAGCTTCCACGTTTCTGGACAATATCATACTGCACGGCAAGATCGAGAAGTTCCGCGATACGCGAAATGCCCTGACCGTACATGATATTGAATTCACATGTTTTGAAAGGCGGAGCCACTTTGTTTTTCACCACTTTTACCTTGGTGCGATTGCCAATCACATCATCGCCACGTTTGATGGCACCGATGCGACGTATGTCGATCCTGACCGAGGAGTAGAATTTCAGAGCTTTTCCACCGGTAGTGGTTTCGGGGTTTCCGAACATCACACCGATCTTCTCACGGAGCTGATTAATGAATATAACGGCAGTATGTGTGCGGTTAACTACTCCTGTAAGTTTTCTCAGAGCCTGCGACATAAGCCGGGCTTGCAACCCGACCTGGGAGTCACCCATTTCACCATCCAGCTCAGCCCGGGGAACAAGTGCCGCCACAGAGTCAATCACTACAACATCCAGTGCCGCCGAGCGAATAAGAGTTTCGGCAATTTCCAGTGCCTGCTCGCCACTGTCAGGCTGAGAGATGAGCAGCTCATCAATTTTGATTCCTAACGCCTTACCATACTTGGGGTCGAAGGCATGTTCGGCATCAATGAGCGCCGCATGCCCGCCCGCTTTCTGAGCTTCGGCAATGACATGAAGAGCCAGAGTGGTCTTACCGCTCGACTCGGGCCCGTAGATCTCGGTCACACGTCCACGGGGTATGCCTCCTACACCCAGCACGTGATCCACCATCAGCGAACCGGTGGATATGCACGGTATGTTTTCAATGGGCTGGTCGCCCAGACGCATGATGGTCCCTTTGCCATACTGTTTTTCGATCTGGCCCACAGCCAGGTCTATTGCTTTTCTGCGTTCGTTATCAGACATTGAATTGCACTCCTGTTTATATATGTGTGAAATATGTGATAATATACTTTCTTTTCGCAAGAATACCAACACTGCTTGCGGAAATCTTTATCTATTAAGACAAGGAACCAGCAGAAAACTTACAACCCATTTCACGATTAATCCA
>SKYY01000114.1 GCA_007127665.1 Balneolales bacterium
CCGGATACCATTCGTTCAACGGCCTGGCCGTAGCCGGTTTCACCATCGGCGGCTATGTAAATCTGGTTGGCGGTTATGTCGGGAAGCAGGGGGGATGCATCAAACCGGAGCACCGCAGTGGGCTTTTTGTGCTCTTCCACTTCGGCGGGATAGACAATGATGAAGTTTTCCGGATTCACATTCCTGATAATCTGGGCCGGAAGACGTTCAAAGCTTGGCTGCCAGGCAACACCTCCACGACGGGAGCTGACCAGGATCACCATGTCCTGTTCGTTGTACAGGCCGGCTATGGAGTCGGTTACCCTGTTCCATTTCCTTACAATCTTGTACTGCGCCGACAGTTCCGGCCTCTGCTCCTCGATAAAGGTTTTGAGTATGCTGAGATTGCTCTCCGATCCCAGTACTATAAGTTTTGCACCCAGCTGGTTGATGAGCTTTTTGATGGTCTGAAAGCTGTCTCCAAACCCCGGTTCGTATTGGGCCATGGGTGGAACAGCCAGGATCACGCGTTCGGTGGTGTTGACAGGCTGGTCAATTTTTGAAACAAGGATGGTCTCATCGGACTGCTCCATCAGCTGATCCAGTACCGTGCCGAAAATGCGCTGGCGCGCCGTGATCACCCCGTTCCATCCGATCACGATATCCGATATGCGAAGCTCCCGAGTCGCACGGATGATCCCCGAGGCAATATTGTAATCCACACGGGTAACCGGTATGACCGGAATATCGGCCGCTGCCGCATGCACAACGGCATGGCTCAGCATTTTCTCGCCCGATGCCACGGCGGCTTCGACATAACGCGTCTCACGCGCTACGGTCAGTGGGAAAATCGGCTCTGTGCTGTTGCTGCCTCGAATCATGATCGCAATGTCCATGAGTGCCTCGGCCGTATCCGGATTGGCCAATGGCACCAGGATACGTTCGGGGGAATCCGAGACCTTGAGGGACGCTTTTTCCTCGGCCAGCACCACGCGCCGTCCGTAAAGATCCACCAGGTACGGTCCGACAAAACAGGTGGCAAGGATCAGAAGTACCACGGCGTTGACCGCCAGCTCATCGAAGAGACCGAGTTCAAAACCGATCAGGGTAACAGCCAGGGTGGCAGCAGCCTGCGGGCTCGTCAGGCCCAGCATGACCCAGCCCTCATCGGGTGTCATCCGGAAGTAAACCTGTCCCGCTTTGGCAGCCAGGTATTTCCCGACCATGACCAACAGGAAAAACAAGAGCGCGACCAGCCAAACTTCCACGGAGGTCAGCACACGCACGTCCACCAGCATTCCCACCGATATCAGGAAAAAAGGGATAAACAGTGCATTTCCTACGAATTGCACCCGGCTCATGAGAGTGCTGTTCTCAGGCACCAGACGGTTCATGCTGAGACCGGCCAGGAACGCCCCGATAATTGCGGCCAGGCCCACAAGCTGTGCCGCATATGCCGTCACGAACAGCACCGTCAGCAGAAAGACATATTCTATGTTGGTCTGATCGCGGACATTCCTGAAGAACCAGCGTCCAAGCCGGGGAAGTATGAAAACCACCACGGCCAGGTAGACGGCTACCGAGCCGATGAAAGTGATCCAGAAATACGTGTTTATTTCTCCGTGAACAGTAGCTGCAACGATGGCAAGTATGGTCAGGGAAAGTGCGTCCGTCACCATGGTTGCACCGAGACTCAGTGTAACAGCCTTGTTTTTGCCGATGCCAAGACGGTTGGCTATCGGATACGCCAGAAGCGTATGGGAGCCGACTATGGCACCCAGCAACAGTGCGCTGTCCATCGAGTATCCCAGCAGCGGCGGCGCCAGCAGAAGGCTCCCGGCCAGCGGAAGCCCGAATGAGACCACCCCGAAAAGGATGCTCTGTCCGCGAGATTTGCTGAACTTTTCCAGATCAATGGATACTCCGGCAATGAACATCAGGTAGAGCAACCCAACCGTACCCAGTAGTATTATGGTGGCATCACGTTCCAGAAAGCCGAGCCCGCCCTGACCCACCAGGGCACCGGCTATGATCAGCCCGACAATGGCAGGAACCCGCAGCTTGCCGGCTATCAGGGGAACCGCTAGTATTATGACCATGACCAGTGCGAATATCAGCACAGGATCACTGATCGGAAGGGAAATAAAATCTGAAAGCTGCATGGGTAATTGTGATGTGTGCCGGTATGGCGGAATAGTGTAGCAGTGTAACACACGGCATGCATGCAAACATAAGAAAAAACTGCCAGACGTTTAGCGCCAGGCCCCCGAACCTTAGAAATTTTTTTTAAAAAAAGTGGACGGGGGTGACACTATGCTGTCATACCCTGCCGGTAAATTGCAATTGAACAAACAAGAAACCCTCAATAACGGAGACTGAAAATGAACACTGCAACCCCGCTTACACATCCGGCAGAGAACCTGAATTCAAGTGAAATCACGGCAAATACGCTCCGGCTGGCACTTATCACCGATCAAAGAGTCCAGGACACGGATATATTTGCACTTTTGGGATGGAACGACCTTCCTGATGCGCTCCGGAATGCCATCCGGTCTGATATGGAAGCATACCGCGATGAACTCCTCGGCCTCTATTCCACGTGTGATACAGGCGTCAAAAACCGCAGAAAGAGCGTTTCCTACTGGATAAGGGCCTATCGCCAGGGCATGTGCTCGGAGCAAACGGCTGTAGAAGCACTTTCAGCTACGATTGCGGTCTGAAACAATCTGATGACATCCGGGGCTGCCTGCTGATTGTGCTGAACGAGACGGCAACTTCTCTCCGTGCCCCGGGTCCGCGCCCGGTGTCGGAATGGAAATAGCCGGCCAAATCAGAAGCGCCTGAAAAGCACAAGCAATCGAAAAACAAGAGTGTCCATTGTATCTGCACGCTTGTGAACCCCCGTAAAAAGATATCCGAAACGCCTGAAAAGATTGGTGGATGGAATCTCGAGCAAGGAGATCAGCAGCTGCCTGTCGGAATCTGACAAGCGATAGGGTGACAGAGCGGCTGTGTCATTGCCAGACTGAGTGATATGCCTTTGTAGCACCCTGGCCTGCTCAAGGATATGCCCGACGGACCAGCCGCGCTTGCGCAGTGCGGATAACCGCTTGCGGATCATCCGAAAAAAACCGGTGGAGACCGGAGTGGTGCTTTCTTCGTGACGTCGGAACTCTATCACAGGCTCCGGATCATAATGGATCTGCCCGAAGGCGCTGGCAAGCAGATAACACCACCAGTCGTGCATGATGATTCCCGAACATGGATCAGCATCACC
>SKYY01000077.1 GCA_007127665.1 Balneolales bacterium
AGCAGCTCACTGGCATATCAGGGATCCAGCGGGGTCAGCGCCGTGGTTTCCTCGAAAAACAGGAACGCATTGTAGCGCCTGGGCAGGACGGTCCGCACATAATTCTGCGTGGCATCCTGTTCGGGCTGGTACATCACGCCGACCGCCCGGTTTCCGCGGGGCTGCATCAGCGGCCGGTGCTCCTCCGGATCGTCGAGAAGCAGCAGCATAGGCGAGATGCCGGCCTGCTGCATGAAGTATTCATAGCTTCCGGATACGGCGGCGGGGATCTGCATCCGCTCCATGGCCCCCTCCCACTGCCGGGCGGCAAGCACATCCCCCCGGTAGGTCCCGAACCCGATGGCATACACCTGGTCCTCGCCCAGTTCTTCGCGCGCGATCTGGCCGATGTTTTTCATACCGGCATTGCGCATGTCGGTGGCCCGCGCATCCCCGATATGGGTGTTGTGCGCCCAGACGATCCCGCGCGCATCCTCGCCATACCATTCAAGCAGGTTTTTTGCGGCATCATAGAAATGTTCGACGCGATGGTTCCAGGCATGCGGCCCCCGCATCAGGTTGCCCCGGATGTGGCGCTCGGCGTGGATCACCATCCGTGACGATTGCCACACATTCACAAAACGGACCGAATCGGCAGAGAGAAAGGCCTCCCGGTTGGCCTCGATGTGCAAGTGCACCTGCTCTATATCTTCACCGCAATGCTCCCTCGTGCGGTGCACCATCTGTAAATATGCCTGCATGTCGCTATGACGGGTAAAGCAGCGGTAGTTGTTGCGGGCCATGCGGGCGGCGGAAGGGTCGTGCTCTTCCAGAAAAGCCACCACATCGTCGATTCCCTGCTCATGGGCGTAGATATCCATACCGTAAAAACCGGCGCGCCGATGCTCCGGACGATCCTGGTTGAACGCGTGCATCCAGCCGATCAGCTCTTTGACCTCCTCGTTCCCCCACATCCACTGCGGCCAGCGCGAAAAATGGCGCATTACTTCACGGGTGGATACCGGCTCTTCCTTCAGATGCTTTACGTGCCTGTTGACCCGGAACGCCAGGGGCCAGTCCCCCTCCACGATGATGAAATCGAATCCATGCTCCTCGATGAGCCGGCGACTGATGTCGGCCCGCCATGTGTAATACTCCGAGGTGCCGTGCGAGGCCTCCCCGAGCAGCACCAGCCGGCTGCCTGCGGCACGCTCCAGCAAGGGGTCCAGATCCTGCGGTCCGCTCACTTCCAGGCCGTGCTCCCTCAGGTGGGTGACGATTTCATCGTCCTGGCTAGCCGCATGCGCAGGTCCCCCGATACCCGTCATGATGACGGAAACCAATAAAAAAACAACCGCCGCCATACTGGGCACGGATTCAGAGCGGACGCGTGCCGGCTTGCCTGAAACCCCGGAGATTCCGGGCCTGACAGTTGAAAGGGACCCTGATCCCGGGAACGGGCCGTTTTCTTGATACATTTTCATGGGCAATGGTATTTGGCATTCGAAATAGTTATTTGACATGATACAAAAAACCGGCCAAATCCTCATGTCCGCAATGCAACATCCCCTCATCAGAACGGGTTGCCCGATAAACAGGCCCAACTGCCATCCCGGAGGGTTTGCCTGCCAGCTCGGGATCCTGAAAGCATGCTGAAACACCGTTCATCTTCTTTGCTGAGAAATAATCGGAACAATTGTTATGTCAGGGGCCGCGAACAATTGCTTTAAAAAAATTTTTGCATTTCTACCAATTTGTATTATATTGCATGTGCGCTCAAGTAGCGTCTCTCTTGATGAATAGTTTAGGGCGGTACACCTGATACGTGTATCGCCCTATTTTTTTATGTACAATGATCGCAATGCATAATGATCACAATGGAAAGAGATGACGGGAATCGCCTTCCAGTCCCGTTCCGCATCACAGTGTTGGATTTCTCTGAAACTTTTACGTTACTATTGCGTAAACCTGGACTCGAGCCGGTGGAAAGATGTGCCTTTTTTTTGGTACATTGCGGACAAATACCAACTGCCGAACCGGTTCAAAAGTGAATAAAAATACCATTATGAGCAAATTTGAGATCCGAAAACGGTCCCAGTCAGAGGTAACCATTCTGGATATCTACGGTGAGCTGGATGCTCACACCGCCCCCATTCTCGAGAAAGAACTGCAACAACTTATTGAAAAAAATTACGTACACATTGTTGTAAACGGGTCCGGACTGGAATACATATCCAGCGCAGGGCTCGGGGTTTTCATGGCCTATATCGAGGATATCCGCTCACAAAATGGCGATATCAAGATTTCAGGCCTGAAACCGAAAGTATATAATGTATTCGATTTGCTGGGCTTTCCGACGCTCTACGAAATCGTAGAAAACGAAGAAGAAGCCATAACACGTTTCAAATAATATTTTGGACCTGAAAAACCAATATTACCGCTTTGCAATCCATTAAGGAACATACCCTGCGCATCAGCGCATCTACCGAAGAGCTGGAAAAGATCCGCGCATTTGTCGCGGAGCATGCCAGGAATTTCGGTTTTGGCGAAGCGGATATCAGTGACATCACCCTCTCCGTGGACGAGGCCTGCACCAATATCATCAAACATGCATACGGGTGGAAAAAAGGCAAGCCGATCCACATTCAACTTGGGATGAAGGATAAAGAAATGATGGTCACCATCATCGATGAAGGAAAACCGTTCGACCCCAATAGCTACGAAGTGCCCACCCCGGAAGAACAACTGGAAGGTAAAAAAAGGAGTGGCTACGGTATCCTCCTGATCCGTAAATTGATGGACCGGGTGGAATACCGCAACCGGAAATCACACAACGTAATCCGGATGACCAAAAAACGCTGATCACACCGTGCCACTATCGAATGTTCCAGACGATGAATTGAAAAGCAGGTTCGGGTTGCGGACACTTCTTGAGACCAGCCGTCTGCTCATCGAATCGCACGATATCGATTTCATCCTGAACAACCTGCTGCTCATCTCCATGGGTAAGCTGATGGTCAACCGCGCTGCCATTCTCTGGTTCAACCCCAAAAAAAACATACACACGGTCCGCACGTCAAAAGGCTCCCACAGCATGCCTGCAGAGGTGACCATCCGGCGAGAGATTTTCAGAAAACAGACCTCCGCCCTGTGCGCCGACCATGAGGAGCTGGAACCGGTCTGCAAACACGGCTTTGAACTGCTCATCGCCATACGGAACAGCGAACGGCACCTTGGATTCCTGGCGCTTGGACCAAAAATGGATCGCAG
>SKYY01000019.1 GCA_007127665.1 Balneolales bacterium
AACAGCGACACCATTACCACTGCCCTATGGAAAGATCCGATATCTATATCCTCTGCATCGAAGATGAACAGGAAGTGCTGGATGCGGTTGTCCGGGACCTTGAAAAACTGGAAGAACAGTTTCCGGTTGAAACAGCCACCAGCGCCGAAGAAGCGCGTGACGTGATCCAAAAACTCCTTGACGAAGGCAAAAAGATAGGCCTGATCCTCTGTGACCATATCCTCCCGGGGGATAATGGTGTGGAGCTGCTCATTGAACTGCATAACGAGGAGCGGACTCATGATACCCGCAAAGTACTGCTTACCGGACAGGCCGGTCTGGACGATACCGTCAGGGCGCTGAACGAAGCCCGCCTGCACCACTACATCCCAAAACCATGGACCAGGGAAGAGCTTCTGGATGTGGCGGTCAGGCTACTGACCGATTTCGTAATTGAGCAGGAGGAGGATATTCTGCCGTATATGGTCACGCTTGATGCCGAGAAAATCTCGGAGTCCATACGCACACGAAGAAGTATCAGCGACGAGTGACTTCAGACAGATATACCAAACGGCCGTGTTTCCTCAGCTGTCAAATGAACAACCATCCGTTTTTTCAGGATTAAGATCATGATATTGAATTTTGCCAAGAATTGGCTGCAGGACCCCAGCCGCATCACCGATCAGATTGCCAAGTATCTCGAGTCATCCGGTACTTTTGAGGTGGAGGTACTGGAATTTGACAAGGACGACCGGTTTTTCAGCGAGGGGGATTTCAATGAAGCGGTGTTCATTCTTCTGGAGGGGACGGTCCAGCTGTCGAAGAAGACACAGACCGGGCGCAATATCACCGTTGACTGGCTGCGTCCGGGCGCACTCGTGGGCCTTATTTCCTTTGTGACCGGAGAACCGGTGCTTACAACGGCTGTTGCGGCAAGTCCCTGCAAGGCCATCAAGATGAAGGAAAAAGATTTCCTGAAGCTGCAGCGCAGCCGGGACGAAGTGGCCCTGTTGGCCCAGCAGCTGATCATCGGCAACCTGATTGATCGCTACCATCACGTGGTCTCGGTCCATGTGGAGCTGGAAAGCATCAACGACACCCTTGAGCGGGAGCGAAATCACTTGCGGGAAGCGCTCAAGCAGCTGGAAGAGACCCAGCACCGGCTCATCAACCAGGAAAAAATGGCTACACTCGGGCAGCTGGTGGCAGGTATCGCTCACGAGATCAACAACCCGGCGGCAGCCATGCTTCGCGCTTCCGATAACCTGCTGGAATACCTTCCCGAGATCATCCACAAGGCCGATCCGGACCAGGAATGTCACTACGACAAGTTTTTCCGGCTTGGCCTGCGGCGCGTACTGCGGGATTCCGACCAACAGCGGGAGAAGTTGAAGGAGTGGGAAAAGGACTATCCCAAACTTCCGAGAAGCCTGCTCAGGAAAGTGACTTCCATGAGTGACGAGGCGCTAGAGTTCGTGAGGGAACAGATTGGTGACAAGCCCGATGCTTCACGCCGCACGGAGCTCGAAAGTATGATCCTCTTTTACGAGAGCGGATATTTCCTGCGGAACCTGCAGTCCAGCACCAGACGTATCGGCGAAATCGTATCCAGCCTGAAGAGTTACAGCCGGCAGGACAAGGGCAAATACGAAAAAGCGGATCTCCGAGACGGGCTGAATGACACGCTGCTGCTGCTGTCCAACCGGCTCAAGAAAGTTGATGTCATTCTCAACTTCTCTGATATCCCTCCGATCGATGTCATTACCGGCGAGATAAACCAGGTCTGGACCAATATCATCATCAATGCCTGCGATGCCATGCAGGACCGGGGTGAGCTGGTCATTTCCTGCGGACACGATGAACGGTATGTATGGGTATCTTTCAAGGACAACGGCCCGGGCATTCCGTCGTCGGTCATCGGGGAGATCTTCAAAGCCAACTTTACAACAAAGCACAAGAACACCAGTTTCGGGTTGGGCCTGGGCCTGTCCATCTCTCAACAGATCGTTCAGAAACACGGCGGAAAAATCAGGGTCCGGAATGTGGAAGATGATGACGGGGAAGTGGCTGGCGCAGAGTTCAAGATTTACCTGCCGGTTTGAAATCCGGTTTGTTCATCTCCGGTTTTCGGACATACCCATCCTTCTTATTCTTTTGCCTGCCGGTAACCTCAGGGGAGCATATTGCGGAATATTTCTTAATGCAATATTCAAATTCTATCTGTAATGTGTTTGAATAAAGATAGATGACTCAGGAAGATGCACATTTTCAGAAAAGAATTTCAGAAAGAAATCTGTTCGTTTATCTTAACCATTACAGTAGTGACAACAAGCCGTCAGAAAAGTACCGCAGCCTCGCTTGCGGATATTAAAGAAAAAAGACTTTGCAGGATGGCAATCAAGCCAATATTGTAAACCAACAATGACCGGGGTACTGTTATGAAACATCCTGAGTGGGTTAAGCACAAGAAACTTATTGAATGGGTAGAAAAAACTGCTGCCCGGACCAAACCCGAAAAAGTGGAGTGGGTTGACGGGACGCAGGAGGAGTATGATCGGCTCTGTCAGGTTCTGGTGGATGGCGGAACCTTCACCAGGCTGAACGAGAAGAAGCGACCGGGGTGTTATGCCGCTTTTTCGGATCCTTCCGACGTGGCTCGGGTGGAAGAAAGCACCTACATTTGCAGTAAAACAAAAAAAGATGCGGGTCCAACCAATAACTGGATGGATCCGCGAGAGATGAAGGCCAAGCTGAAAAAGCTGTTCTCGGGGTGCATGAAAGGCCGCACCATGTATGTCATTCCGTTCAGCATGGGTCCGATCGGCTCTCCGATCTCCCACATCGGCGTTGAAATCACCGACTCTGCCTACGTTGTTGTAAACATGCGCATCATGACCCGTGTCGGCAAAAAGGTTATGGAGGTGCTTGGAACAGACGGCGAGTTTGTCAAATGCCTTCACTCAGTGGGCGCACCTCTGAAGAAGGGGCAGGAAGATGTTCCCTGGCCATGCAACGAAACCAAATACATCACGCACTTCCCTGAAGAACGCTCGATCATGTCCTTTGGAAGCGGGTATGGCGGTAACGCCCTGCTTGGCAAGAAGTGCTTTGCTTTGCGGATCGCCTCCACCATGGCTCATGATGAGGGATGGCTTGCCGAGCACATGCTGATCCTTGGCGTGGAGTCGCCTGACAAGAAGAAAACCTACGTGGCGGCAGCCTTCCCCAGTGCCTGCGGCAAGACCAACTTCGCGATGC
>SKYY01000127.1 GCA_007127665.1 Balneolales bacterium
GATCCTGTCATGGATAGTTTTTCTGTCACAGTTATATGATCGTTCCTTGTTTTGCATCCATCAGAACGCCTGGCCGATACTGAAATGGATTCCCCAGCGGGAGAACCAGTTACCGAAATCTTCGCCTTCAAAAATCCTGAGATCTTCGTCCGTCGGGTTGACTTTATACGCCAGGTCGATCCTGATGGGACCGATCGGCGACTGGTACCGAAACCCGCCGCCGACGCCAAATTGCATATCTTCCGCGTTGATATCGCTTATGCGTTCCCAAACGGCGCCGCCATCCAGAAATACGGCCATTCCGAAATGCCGGATGAGCATATGCAGCTCCTGCCTTAACTCCAGGTTGAAATGGTACATGGCCCTGCCTCCGATGGGTACGTATCCTGCAAACTCCCCGTCACCGTCAAATATTGCGCGTTTGGGACCAAGCTGCCGCCGCTGCCATCCGCGCACCGAGCTGGTGCCGCCGGTATACTTGCGGATATTGGACGGCAAGTCACGGTTGCCGACACGGTTGATCATGCCGCCTTCGTTGCGGATGGCAAGCTGGGTGCTCCGCGTAAGATCAAAATACCGCCGGATATCAAGTGAATACCGGTTATACCGGAGCGTCCCTGTTCCCAGCAGCCCGGAAAACTCGGCGTACGGGCGAAAAGCCCAGCCCTGATACTGCTCCACTTCCAGCCGGTTGTAAAATCCGGAAAACGTCAGGGCGGAAATATTGTAGCGCTGTCTTTCGTCCGGCAGAGTGAAGTCCGAGCTTTCAATAATTTCCCGGTTACGGGTAAACTCATAGGATATGTTCGCAGCAGCCTCCCGGCTGATCTGGTAAATGAAACTGTTGTTGATACCGCCACGCAAAAGGATGTAACCCGGTTCATCGAGGCGCTGGCCAAACGGCGAAATATTGATACGGCTCTTGGGGTTGAAAACAAAGGGAATGTGATAATCCAGATTGGCCCTCTGCTCACGAAACGAGGCGCGTGTTGACACCGAAAAGGTATGTGCATTGCCCAGGGGATTGCGGTGCAGCCAGGAGAGATTCAGGCGGACGATCTCCTCCCGTCCAACCCCGGCCTGTACCCGCACGCTGCGTAGGGCGTGCTCCCGCACCCGAATGTTGATATCGACCAGTGAGTCGGGTTCCTGGGGCGGCATGTTGACCGTTGCAAAACGGAACAGCGGGTGGCCGAAGATCTGCTGCTGGGCTGTCCGCAGCTTGCGCGAACTGAACGAATCACCGGGCTTCAGGTCGGACTGCCTGAGCACAATGGACTCCGGAACCGTCTGATGCCCATCCACCCGAATTTCCCCGAAATAGGTTCTGGGACCCGGCATCAGGGTAATCAATACATCGGCAACGTGTCCGGCCGTGTCGATATGCGCCGTCACATAGGTATCCGCAAAGGCAAACCCCAGGTTGCGCAGCGTGGATAAAAACAGCCCTTCCACATCACTGTGCTGAATAAGCTGGTAGCGCCTGCCTTCCTGCAGGAGCTGCCGGCGTTGCGCCCGGCTGAACTCGCGCTGCTCCTCAAGCCATGAGACAACCTCCTCATCAGCGTCCAGTTCATAACGCACGGAGCGAATCATGGTGGGCTCGCCTTCCTCAATGTGAAAGTCAATGCGCCGGACCCAGTCCCGACGGCCCTCCCTGACCTCCGAACGCACAGCCACATCCGGAAACCCCCGGCGTTGATAGTACCGCTGGATGCGGATCTCGTCGCGCCGAAGCTCGGTCGCATCGAAATCGAAGCCCGAGCGATTCCAGAACCTGAATTTGCGGAAAAAGGACGGTGACTCCAGGGCTATGATGTTCCTCAATGCCATACCGGGATACGTCTCATTTCCTTCAAAATTAATACCCCATACGCGTTCGGGCGTGTCTTCATCCTGCAACACCGCCGAGCCGGCAAGCGAAGGCGACACTGCAAAAAAAACAATAAGCGAGAGAAGTAAAGCGAACGTGCCCGGCCAAATTATACAGCCCGCGCGATGAAATAGCAGAATCAATGTTTCGGATAACTTTTGGAGCATAAAACCCGGATAACGGTAAAACAGACAACGCTGCAAAAGCGGTTTCATTTCAATGGAGTGAAAGATTGCGCCGAACCGGCAGCGCTGACAGGTATTATACACAATCTTTTGCTGTTTTTTGGCGGGATTTTGCTTCGATTCGCTCTTTTTGAGAGGAATTGCATGCCCTTTTCGAATGCTGCGACGGGTTCCTTTGTTTGTGATATACAAAAAAATCCTTCATACCCCAGATTCAGGCAGCAATGAACAATCGCAAGCATGTCGTTGTGGTCGGTGCCGGTTTTGGCGGTCTCAGAACCGTCCAGAAGCTCTGCAAACAGCCGGTGGAGATCACGCTCATCGACAAAACCAACCACCACCTCTTCCAACCACTTCTCTACCAGGTGGCCACATCCGCACTTGCACCCGGCGATATTGCCGTGCCGGCCAGGGCCATCTTCAAACACAACAAGAACGTGCATGTGCGCATGGGCGAAGTCGTGAATGTGGATAAAGACGCAAAACAAATCCATCTGGAAAACGGACAGAGCTTCTCTTACGACTATCTGATCCTTGCACCGGGATCCCGCCACTCCTATTTCGGAAATGATTCGTGGGAAAAATTCGCACCCGGACTCAAAACACTTTCCGACGCACTTGAAATCAGGGAACGCATCCTCATGTCTTTTGAAAAAGCCGAGCGGGAGCCGGACCCCGAAAAGCGCAAGCGCCATGAAACGTTTGTGGTTGTAGGCGGAGGACCGACCGGGGTGGAACTCGCCGGAACCATCGCGGAAATATCCACAAAAACCATGCGCGAAGATTACGAACATGTAGATCTGGACCTGCTTGAGATCATCCTGGTGGAAGGACAATCACGCATCCTCAGTACCTACGACGAGTCCCTCAGTCAGAAAGCCGCTCGCGACCTGGAAAAAATGGGGGTAAAGGTGATGCTGAACACCATGGTAACCGACGTGAACGAAGACGGCGTCCGCGTCAAAATCAGGGGCGACAACATCAAGGCCGACAACATCAAGGGCGACAATATCAAGGGCGATAACATCAGGGGCGACAACATCAGGGGCGACAACGTCAAGGGGCAGAGCACCACGGGTGGTAATCTCCCGGGGGATACGTCACGAAACGGCCATATCTCCGGCACCAAAGAGGTTTTTATCGAAAGCGGAACAGTAATCTGGGGAGCC
>SKYY01000021.1 GCA_007127665.1 Balneolales bacterium
CGCAATAGACTTTTTTGTCGACCGACGATTTGCATGAGACAATCCACATCCAACAGAATTTTACAAGGGACATTATATAACAGGACATAACGCATGTCGCAAACCAAACCGACCTACCGGAATCCCTGGGCCTGGATTCCAACGCTCTATTTTACACAGGGGATCCCCTATGTCATCGTCATGTTCGTCACGGTGGTCATGTACAACCGCCTTGGCGTATCCAACACGGAAATTGCCCTCTATACAAGCTGGTTGTACCTTCCGTGGGTGATCAAGCCGCTGTGGAGCCCGATGGTCGATTTGCTGAAGACCAAGCGGTGGTGGATCATAACCATGCAGCTGGTCATTGGGGTGTGTATGGCAGGAGTCGCTTTTACAACGCCGCTGCCCGGCTTCCTGCAGCTCACGCTGGCGTTTTTCTGGATCATGGCGTTCAGCTCGGCTACGCACGATATTGCCGCGGACGGGCTTTACATGCTCGGGCTTACCAAACACGAGCAGGCCTGGTTTGTAGGCGTGCGCAGTACCTTCTACCGTATTGCCATGATCACGGGACAGGGAGCACTGGTTATCCTGGCCGGTTTCATTGAAAGTGTGACGGGACTTGATGATGTAGATGTGATGGCACGGGCCAACCCGGACATTGAAATTGCGGAGATTATCCATCCCGGGGATATTGAGGTAGAAGCCAAAGACGAACCGCTGCACATTGTGGCTTATCCGCCACAACTGGAAATCAGTACGGAAAACCGGTTGCGCAGCGAGGTTGATTCCATCGTGGCTTTTGCTCTTCAGTGGAACCTTGATCAGGGATTCAATCCGGCGCTGGAGCAGGACCTGGCCGAAGAGGAGGCCGAAGCGGAAGTGGATCCGGGCTGGTTTACACGCAACTTTATCCACCGCCTTGAAGGATTTATAGAAAGGCATTTTGCGCCGGATGAGGTGGTCCTGGATACCGAGTACACCGGCAATATCGGTGTCGTGTATTTCCACCTGTCCGGTCCGCCGGCACCGGGCGACGAAGTGGTAATGAACTTCGGTCGTGTCAGCGGTGACAGAAGCATCTCACTGGTGGAGGGGAGTTACTTCCGCTTTACTGAGGACAACTGGAATGTGCCGGGCATGGCTGTCATCCAAATTGATGAGCAGCTTGATTTTGCGAGCACGGCTGAGTTTCAGGTTCGCTCCGGAAACATACCTCTGGCCTGGTCGCTGACCTTCTTCTTCCTGGCGGGCATGTTCGTGCTGTTCTTTATCTACCACCGGTTCATGCTGCCGTACCCGGCTGTGGACAAGCCGAAAACGCGCGAGCCCGGACAGACTATTTTCGGGGAGTTTATTAGGACTTTCGCCCTGTTTTTCCGCAAGGAGAAAATCGGCGCCATACTGGCGTTCCTGCTGCTCTACCGCTTTGCCGAAGCACAGATTGTGCGCCTGGCTTCGCCTTTCCTTCTGGATGCGCAGGAGATCGGGGGGCTGGCCCTCACAACCGGGCAGCTCGGGATTGCCTATGGTACGGTCGGGTTGCTTTCGCTTACGGTCGGCGGCATCCTCGGGGGCATCATGGCGGCGCGCCACGGACTCAAGTTCTGGCTCTGGCCCATGGTCTTTGCCATGAACATTCCGAACCTGGTTTATGTCTATCTCTCGCAGACCCTGCCCGACAGTTTTATGGTCATCAGCGCGTCCATTGCGTTGGAACAGTTCGGGTACGGATTCGGGTTCACCGCCTACATGCTCTTCATGATATACGTCTCGGAGGGAGAGCACAAAACGTCGCATTTCGCCATCACGACCGGCTTTATGGCTCTGGGGATGATGATCCCCGGCATGTTCAGCGGCTGGATCCAGGAGATTGTGGGTTATCCCAACTTCTTCCTGTGGGTCATGATCGCCACGATCCCGGCCTTTATCGCCACCTGGTTTATTCCATTGGATAAAGACTTCGGCAAAAAGGATAACGGTCATGATGATGATGGAGGCGGCGGGGACGAATCCTGAGGCAGGAGAAAGCTCCTCAGTTGCCGTCCTCGTCCTTCACAAGCTCTTCTAGCGCCTTGGTAGCGGCTGGATTGCTAATCGTGCCAAGGACTGTTACCGCGGCCTGGCGCACCTGATAGTCCGGGTGCTCCCTCGCAGTTTCCAGCAAAAACCGGATGACATCCGGCCGGTTGTTCCGGTGCAGGAGCCGGATCAGCTGCACCTTGAGTTGAGTTTCATCTGCCTTCTCCAGAAGGCTGGTGATGACAGGAAGCGGAATATTCTCCGGTTCATCGGCCAGACGGGGCAGATACCCAATAATCCGCATTTTTGCCTCCTGGTATTCCGCATTCTCATACAGGACCAGAGCGTCATCAAGGGATGCGTACATGAGATAGGCGTTGAGCGCCTGCAGAGCCACACCCCGGTTCGGATCGGTTAGCGTCAGCTCCCGCAGCAAACCCTTGAAACGGGTTTCCAGAGCTGTATTTTTGTGCACAACCCTCTGCAACCAGCCAATCGCCTCAATACGCAGCTGCGATGCATAACTATCATCGGATACGATCATGTACAGCTGTTCGCGTCCCTCATCACCGGCCCGGGACAAACCGGCAAGTGCAAAGCGGGCATACTGCGGGTCCTCTTGGGAAGCCGTGATCAGCAAGTCCGTCATTTCCGGAATTTGTGCTGTCGCAATCTCCCGGACAACAGCACTGCGCATCTCTGTTTCTGTGCGGGCATGATACAGGTCGCGAAGTTGTCGGGCGAGCCTTCGTTCGGCGCGTTCAGTAGCATCGGAAACTTCACTGCGCGCATGACGCCTGTGTATTTCGGACAGCACCCTGACCCCGGTGGAAAACAGCGGAACATTCGTTTCTGCAACCACCAGTGCATACACACTGTCGGAAACAGCCGGATCGGGGATGGTCGACAGCAACACCAGCACTTCCGAACGGATCTGCCGGCTGTCCGACTGCCGGTAAACATCGGTGAGCACAGGCCACTTTTCAAAATCTTCCCGTTCACGCAGCGCACGAAGTATCGAAATCCTGACAAGCTCTTCGCCCTTATCCAACTGTTTTACCGCTTCCGGAAACCCCGGTGCATGATGTCCATCCCGCAGAAGTGCAGCGCTGCGGGCCAGCGCCTCACGCGCCCAGCGATTTTTCGGATACATCCGCGCTACACGATTGTAGCATGCATAGGAACTGTCCGGCGGTGCTCCCAGTTGTTCCCGGGCATAG
>SKYY01000118.1 GCA_007127665.1 Balneolales bacterium
CGTCGCGCCCTGCGGCATATGGAGAATCAGGGATATCCGCTGGCCCGTTTGCAGATAACCGGTTTTCGACCGGATCATGCATCGTGCACGGTGGATATTGACGCAGAACTGGAAGCCGGTGAGGCGATGACGGCCAACGGTGTGGCCACAAATCCGGTGGATCAGGTCAGGCCCGGTTATATCCAGACAGCATCAGGCATCAGGGAAGGGGATAAAATAACCCCGGACCTGTTCCGCAGGGGACGCCGTAACCTTGAGAACACGGGCTTTTTCCGGCAGGTAAGCGAAGGTGACCTGCTCATGCGGGATGGAAACACGTATATCTATTACGACGTGGAAGAGCAGCGAGCCAACCATTTTGACCTCATGTTCGGCTATGTGCCGGATCAGTCCGCCGGAAATGATATCGTCGGTCGCGGAGAGATGCTGATTCGCAACGTAGGCTGGACAGGCAGCACTCTCCAGCTCATGTTTGAGCGCCTGGATGATATGGTTACACGGCTGGAGTCGGGTTTTGAACGTGAGTGGATCATGGGACAGCCTGTTGGTTCCGGGATGGATTTCCGTTTCATACAGCAGGATACCAGCTACCAGATGCGTGAAATCCATCTTATGGGCTCATACCGACGATCACCCGAACGCCGATACTCCGTCCATATTGGCCAGCAAAACGTATCCGCAAATGACGATCCGGCACTGGGCATTACCGTACTGGACGGGGTCACACGCACTGCGGGATTCGGTTTCCGCTTCGACAATACCGACAGCCGTTTCACCCCCCGGAGTGGCATGCTGTTTGACCTGTATGTGGAGTCCGGTTTCCGGCGCATCGACGATGCCCGGGCGGAAGAATTCGAAAGCCGGGGCACGATGATACAGCAACGGGTCCGGTCGTCCCTCAAAACCTTCTACAACCCGTTTGCAAGGCAAATACTTGCTTTTGGCATTCATGGCGCGCTGACGGAATCGCCTGAATATACCGAAACGGACCTGATGCCGCTCGGTGGCGCCCGCTCCATACGCGGCTACCGCGAAGAGCAGTTCCGTGCAGCCAGATTTGCCTGGGCGGAACTGGAATACCGTTATCTGCTCGATCCTTTTTCACACGCCTTTCTTTTTGGGGCCGCTGGCGGATACGAACGGCCGGCCATGCTGGGAAGGGCAGAGGAAAGCTTCTCAGGGTGGCTTTATTCGGGTGGATTCGGTTTTCGCTTCCAGACGCCCATCGGACTGATGCAGTTTACCTACGCCGTATCGGCCGAAGATCCGCTTCACAACGGCAAAGTCCATTTCAGCCTTACCGCCGGTTTTTAAGAGCCATCGCGGTTGCTGGCCGCGCTCAAAGACAAAAGCTGAAAAGCGCGTTACCCGATCCTATCCAGCCCATCATCCACATTCATCATCCAACATACGCATCCATTATTCGCATCCACCAAGTGATTTCGTTCATCCCTCATCGTCAAGCCAGCGTGACACCAGGGGCTGGTACGTATCTGTGCGGCGATCCCTGAAGAAGGGCCAGGTAGTCCGGTGGCGATCCATGGATTGCAGCTGGATTTGACAGGTTAGAATCTCTTCGTCTGTGCCGCCCTCAGCCAGTACTTCCCCGAACGGACCGCTCACAAAAGAGTGTCCCCAGAATGCAAGCCGCTCCTCGGTGCCGGTCCGGTTCACGGAGGCGACAAAGCAGCCGTTGGCAATAGCGTGGCTCTTCTGGATGGTCTGCCAGGCATTCAGGTACCGGTCCGCCAGTTCCCCTGATTCTTCGGGCAGAGCCGCTATGGCGGTGGGGTAGACCAGCAGATCGGCGCCCATCATCGCCGTGATCCTTGCGGCTTCCGGATACCATTGGTCCCAGCAAACCAGAACGCCGATTTTTCCGTACCGGGTGGTAAAAACGGAATATCCAAGGTCACCCGGAGTGAAATAGTATTTTTCATGAAAACCGGGATCCTCCGGGATGTGCATTTTGCGGTATTTTCCGAGGTACTTGCCATCGGCATCGATCACGGCTGCCGTATTGTGATACAGTCCGGGAGCCCGCTTTTCAAACAGGGAGGCCACAATGACGACTTCCAAATCACCGGCAAGATTTTCAAGCTGTCCGGTCAGCGGTCCCGGCACCGGTTCGGCCCAGTCAAAAAACCGGTCATCCACTTCCCTGCAGAAATAGGGCCAGGCAAACAGCTCCTGCAGGATGATGATCCGGGCACCCCGGGCGGCTGCTTCCCGGATCTTTTGGAATGTGTTCCGGATGTTGGATTCGATGTCTTCGGAGCACGAGGTCTGGATCAGAGCCAATGTTATCGGTTTTTCGGCCATATAATCTGTTTTTTGTGGATGTGTTTTGTGAAATGACCTCCGGCTATGGTTTCACCTGTCAGGCGTAAGATACAAAAAAAAGCTCCTGTCGCGGGTCTACAACAGGAGCCAGGGCGTAAAGCCGCTTAGGGTTTGCACTCATAACGCCGAACTGAAACTCAGTCCGACGATCTCTCTTCCTGATGAATAGCTTGAGGGTTGATATGGTAAACTGTGCCAAAAAACCTGTCTCAATCACCTGATTAACTTAAGAAAATACAGTTGTATTCGCAACAGGGTTTCATCTGTTTATAATTTTAGATTTCACTTACGCGCTTCATTGGGCACTTCGTGACCTTCGGTTCTAAGGTCACATAGAATGCCCATGACTTTTTAATCATCCTCCAGTGTGTCCAGTCTCCTGCCCGGTCATGGACATTTCATCAGCTCAGTATTATCGTTTGCTAAGCAGTTCAATAGAAATTATATTTTCAGCGTTATCAGTTAAGTGCCGCGGCAGTTGTATCTCTGGTGCCTGGCATCATACTTCCCTGGCCGGGAATCACATCCAAATGTAACGTCACACATGAGCAAAGCTGGAAAACGACAACGTTCGAGAAGAAGAAAAAAGGGCCCGGTTATGCCGATGCTCCTGACAGCATACAATTACAAAATTCTGGCGGTTGGCGTGCTCTGTGTGATACTCGGTTTCGGTGGAATGTACATTGAAGGGCAGCAGCATGGCATCTATTCACTCTATATCGCTCCGCTTCTCGTTATGGCCGGCTTTGTTCTTGTGGCCATTGCTGTGTTCAAGACAGACCCTGCACAGGTACCGGATGAAACCGGAAAAGAAAAGAAAAAAGAGCACACAGTGAGCTGAATACGCTAAACCGGCATTTTCAGGTTGTCA
>SKYY01000179.1 GCA_007127665.1 Balneolales bacterium
CCGCCGGAAGCGCTCGAGAATGTGGGCGTCACGGAAAAACTTGGCGAGTACGTCAGCGGCGACATCCGTCTCGTCAACGAGTACGGCGAAGAGGTGTTGCTGGAGCAGTACCTCAACAACGGCCGCCCCCTGATGCTCGCCATGGTCTATTTTGAGTGTCCGATGCTCTGCAACCTGATTCTTCAGGGAATGATGAAAGGGGTCAGCGAACTGGCATGGCAACCCGGGACGCAGTTTGACATCCTGACGGTGAGCATCAGCCCGACCGAGACACATGAACTGGCCATGGCCAACAAGCAGATGTATCTGGAGCGGCTGGGGAACCCCGATGCTGCCGACGGCATTCATTTCCTCACCGGAACGGAAGAGGAAGTCCGGCGGCTGGGCGACCAGGTCGGATTCTATTACCAGTGGAACGAGCAAACCCAGGAGTACATGCATGGTTCCACGCTGATATTTCTGTCGGAAACCGGTCGTGTTTCCAGATATCTGCACGGTATCGACTATCCGGAACTGATGCTGCGTAACGCATTGTTTGATGCCGCTGAGGGACGAATAGGCAGCACAATGGACCGCCTTGTCCTCTACTGTTTTCAATTCGATGCCGCTTCCGGATCCTATGTCCCGGTGGCCGTGAACATCATGAAACTGGGCGGAGTTGCCACCCTGATGATGCTCGGGGTATTCCTGGGATTCTTTTACCTTCGTGAGCGAAAAAAAAGCCAAAACAACCGGTTCCGTCAATACCGTGAAAAAAACCGTGACAATCCTGACAAGCCTCAAACGTAACGCCACCATCTAACCGAACGATACGATCCAAGACGATCCAATGAACAGAATCATAGAATATTTGCTGCCGCCGCAACGCTCTACCGTAGCCAGTGAAGTGGACAGCCTGTTTACATTTATCAACGTCGCGGGATTCATCCTTTTTGCGGGAATCATGATCACGATCCTGATATTCGTGATCAAGTACCGCCGCAAATCGGAGGATGATGTGACCCCGGTGATCACGCATAACAGCATTCTCGAAGTAACCTGGACGGTCATCCCCATTATTCTGATCCTTATCGTGTTCAGCTGGGGATTCCGCGGATTCCTGAAGATGTCCAGCCCGCCCGCCAATGCCTATGAAATCAATGTGACTGCCGCGTCGTGGCTCTGGGAGTTCCGGTACCCCAATGGCGGCACCACCGTCAACGAGGTATTTGTCCCGGTGGACCGGCCCGTCAAATTCATCATGCGCTCGGACGATGTCCTCCATTCGCTCTTCATTCCTGATTTCAGGATCAAAATGGACGTCCTTCCGAACCGTTACACCACGACCTGGTTCCAGGCCACATCCACCGGAGAAGCCATCCTTTATTGCACCGAGTACTGCGGCACCGCCCACTCCGATATGCTCGCCACAGTGCATGTGCTGAGTGTTGAGGAATTTGAAGAGTGGCTGGAGACGGGTCTGGAAATTGATGAGGACATGCCGCTGGCCGATCTTGGACGGCAAACCTATACAGCGGCCGGGTGCAACGCCTGCCATACGCTGGATGGCACGGATCGCATCGGTCCCTCCTTTCTGAACTTGTTCAATACGGAGCGGGAACTGGTGGACGGGTCTGTCGTCATAGCCGACGAGGATTACCTGCGCAGGTCCATTCTCGATCCCCAGGCCGAAGTGACGGCCGGATATCCTGCCAACATGCCGTCGTATGCCGGACGCCTCAACGAGCGTCAGATTGACGGGCTCATCGCTTTTATCAAAGAACTGCAAGACTAATCTGACTATGGCTGACAGCACTGCTAACACCCTGAAGATCCGTGAGTTTCCGATTGACGAGAACCCGAAGCACACGTATCTCAACGCTGATAAAGGGATTATGTCCTGGCTTATCACGCTCGATCACAAGCGGATTGGCCTGCTTTATCTGTTTTCCATCACGCTCTTTTTCTTTGTGGGCGGAATGCTGGCGCTGCTGCTGCGCACCGAGCTGCTGACCCCTGCGCAGAGCATCATCGATGCCGACACGTACAACCAGATCTTCACCCTGCACGGGGCCATCATGATCTTCCTGTTCATTATCCCGTCCATACCGGCGGCCCTGGGCAACTTTTTCCTGCCCATGATGATCGGGGCCAAGGATGTGGCCTTTCCGCGGCTGAACCTGGCCAGCTTCTGGATTTATGTACTCGGCGCGCTGTTCGCCTTGTATTCCATAATCAGCGGTGCGGTGGATACCGGCTGGACTTTCTACACGCCCTACAGTGTACAGACCGGTACAGCGGTGATATCAATGACGTTAGCCATTTTCATACTGGGCTTTTCATCCATCCTTACGGGGATTAACTTTATTGTTACGTTGCACAAGCTGCGCAGTCCCGGCCTTACCTGGAGCAAGATGCCACTTTTTCTATGGTCGCTTTACGCTACAGCGATTATCCAGATCCTTGCCACACCGGTTCTGGCCATTACCGTGCTCCTTCTGGCCATGGAGCGCATTTTCGGCATCGGAATTTTTGATCCCACCATGGGAGGCGACCCGGTACTTTACCAGCATTTCTTCTGGTTCTACTCGCATCCCGCCGTTTACATCATGATTGTCCCGGCATTCGGGATAATCTCCGAGCTCATCTCCACCTTCTCGCGCAAGACTATTTTCGGGTACTGGGCCATTGCCCTGTCGAGCCTGGCCATCGCCTTCATCGGGTTCCTGGTCTGGGGGCACCACATGTTCGTTTCGGGACAGTCGGAGCTTTCCTCGGTTGTCTTTTCATTCCTGACGTTCTTCGTAGGTGTTCCCACCGGCATCAAGATCTTCAACTGGGTGGCCACCATGTACAAGGGTTCCATTGATCTGAAAACACCGATGCTCTATGCGCTGGCGTTCCTGTTCCTGTTCACGATAGGCGGCCTGACCGGGATCATGATCGGCGCGCTTTCGGTGAACGTCCACTTGCACGATACCTACTACATTGTGGCACACTTTCATTACGTGATGATGGGCGGCACCGTAATCGCACTGCTCGGTGGATTGCATTACTGGTGGCCAAAAATGACAGGACGTATGTACAGTGAATTCTGGGGTCGTATCACGTGCGGGGTGATCTTCGTTTCTTTCAACATGACCTTTCTGCCGCAGTTTATCATGGGCAGCCAGGGTATGCCTCGCCGGTACTTCAACTATGTGGACCAGTTCCAGGGATTGC
>SKYY01000094.1 GCA_007127665.1 Balneolales bacterium
TATGGGCCAGGCGGTAGGTCACTGTGGCTGTGGCCGGTTCCGGTTCGGGCTCACTGCGAACGGGAATCCGGTTTGGGGTGGACCGGATGTCGAATACGGTATCCGCTCCCTCACGTATGACGCGCTGGATCTGGTGGAGCTGCTGGTCACGGACTTCCAGGGAGTCCTGAAGGGCAAGAACTTTTTCATGGATCTGGACTACCGAACTGCGTATGGCCCGGCTTTCCTTGTTGAAAAAGTAGGTTCCGAGCGGGGTGAGGTAAATCAGGAGAAATACCAGCAGAACAACGGCGATGTTGAGTCCCGCCAGAATGTTCATGAGCTTGCCGGGCTTGAGCGTATAATTCTCCTGCTGATGAGGGTTATCGTCATCGAACAGCAAAATGGTCACCTCTTCGCGGCGACGCTCATAAAGTTTTTTAAGCAGTTTTTTCACAGGGTAATGCCGGTAGTTTCCAGTCTGAAAATCATCTGCAATGGCATGTGGTGATCCGGAAGGTATCTAAATATGAGAAAAAAAACCTCGTCAGCATAATTAAGATTGTGTTGCCGCTTTTTGCAGCAGGATAGAACAAAAGATCATCTCCCCGAATAGTTCGGGGCTTCCTGGGTAATCTGAACCGAATGAGGGTGGCTTTCATGGATGCCGGCGGCGGATATATGCACGAATTGCGCATCCTGCAGTTCCTTAATGGAAGTCGCGCCGCAGTAGCCCATGGCAGCTTTCAGTCCGCCTGCCATCTGATACACCACCTCGGAAAGATGCCCCTTGTAGGGTACGCGTCCTTCAATGCCTTCCGGGACCAGTTTTTTTATATCGTCCTCGACATCCTGGAAGTACCGGTCTTTGCTGCCCTGGTTCATGGCACTCAGGCTGCCCATTCCGCGGTACGTTTTGTACTTCCGGGCTTCGTAGATGATGGTCTGGCCCGGACTCTCGTCCACCCCGGCAAACAGTGAACCGATCATCACTGCCGTGGCCCCGCCCGCGATGGCCTTGGGAATATCGCCGGTCTGCTTGATGCCACCGTCGGCAATGAGGCCAATCCCGGCTTTTCCGGCATAGTCCGCGACCTCCATGACGGCGCTGAGCTGCGGGACGCCGACGCCCGTGACGATACGGGTGGTGCATATGGATCCGGGACCGACACCGACTTTTACCACGTTGGCTCCTGCCTTGTGCAGTGCTTCGGCAGCTTCGGCGGTAGCGATATTGCCGGCTATGATCCTGAGTTCCGGCCAGTCGGACCTGATACCGCGGACTGTTTCAATCACACCCAGCGAGTGGCCGTGGGCCGTATCCACGGTGATGATATCGACGCCTGCTTCCACAAGGGCGGCCGTGCGTTCGTGCGTCTCGGGCGAGATGCCCACAGCGGCGCCGACGCGAAGCCGGCCCATCTCGTCCTTGCAGGCATTCGGGAAGTTTTTCTTCTTTTCGATGTCCTTGAAAGTAATCAGGCCGACCAGGACGCCGTCGTCGTTTACGATCGGGAGTTTTTCGATCTTGTATTTCTGGAGGAGCTTCTCGGCTGTCTCAAGAGTGGTCCCCTCATGCCCCGTGACCAGGTTTTCCGAGGTCATGATATCGCCCAGCCTGGTGGCGGGATCCGATTCGAAGCGCAGGTCACGGTTGGTGACGATGCCCTCGAGCACGTGGTTGTCGTTGACGATAGGGATGCCTCCGATTTGCAGGCTGTTCATGAGGCTGCGCGCTTCGGCAACCCTGGCCTCGCGCTTCAGGGTGACCGGATCCACGATCATTCCGCTCTCACTGCGTTTGACCAGCCTCACCTGCTCGGCCTGGGCTTCGATCGTCATGTTTTTGTGCAGCATGGCTATGCCGCCTTCCCGCGCCAGTGCTATGGCAAGCCTGTACTCGGACACCGTATCCATTGCAGCGCTTAATATCGGGATGTTGAGTGTAAGGCCGGGTGTGAGTTCGGTAGACGTATCTACATCGCGCGGAAGAACTTTGGAGTATCCCGGGATCAAAAGGACATCATCATAGGTCAGTCCCTGACGGGATATTTTCTGGTCGGGTTTCCTTGAATTCATGAAAGGGCAGACATTTGATTGGCGTTTATGTAAATTACAAAATTAATCGCGGTAAGTGAACCGACATTTTTTTCAATTTTTTTTTCATGAGCGAATTCATCCCGTTTAACCGGATCTGCAGAGGATCGGAAGAGCTTGAGGCGGTTCAGAAAGTCATGGAGGAGGGCAGCTGGCATGGGGACGGCCCGGTCGGTAAACGGGTGGAAGCCCATTTACGCCGGTGGCTTGGGACGCCTCATTGCTTTTTGGCCACATCATGCACACATGCACTGGAAATGGCCATGATCGTTCTGGATATTGGTCCCGGTGACGAGGTGATCATGCCGGGTTTTACTTTTGTCTCGACCGCAAACGCTGTGTGTATGCGTGGCGGCAGGCCGGTCTTTGCCGAAATCCGGGAGGCGGACCTCAACCTTGATCCGGACGATGTGGCACGCAGGATCACCCCCGCCACCCGGGCTGTCATTCCGGTGCATTACGCCGGGGTATCCGCTGATTTTGACGGTCTTTACAGTGTCATAAAGGAACACGATCGTGGCAACGGCGCCGGAATAGCCATGGTTGAAGATGCTGCTCAAGCGCTTGGTGCCCGCTGGAACGACCGGTTTCTGGGCACGGTGGGTGATATCGGCTGTTTCAGCTTCCACGATACCAAAAATATTACCTGCGGCGAAGGCGGCGCGTTTGTCACCGGCGACGCGGAGCTGGCCGGAAAAGCCGAAAGGGTGCGTGAAAAAGGGACGAACCGGTCGGCTTTTCTCCGGGGAGAGGTGGATAAATATACCTGGGTCGGTCCCGGCAGCAGCTATATCCCCTCCGAGATCCTGTCCGCCGTGCTGGAAGCGCAATTGCATAGAAAAGAAGACATCCACCAGGCCAGGGAATCTGTATGGAATACCTATCGCAGGGTGCTGGAGCCGGCCGAAAAACGTGGCTGGATTTTTCTGCCGCAGATCCCCGCCTATGCGCAGCCCAACTACCACATCTTTTATTTTCGCGTGCAGCGTGTGCAGGACCGCGATCCGCTGCTCAAGGCATTGAAAAATGCAGGCATCGATGCCACGTTTCACTACGTCCCCCTGCACAATTCACCCTGGGCCCGGTCATCGCTGGGGGATGTCCCGGCACTGCCGCAAACCGA
>SKYY01000221.1 GCA_007127665.1 Balneolales bacterium
AGAGCACAACCCCGTGATCGAAGGCGAGTTCGCCAAACCCGCAGTCTACCGCTGGTATCTCAAACGTGAACTGGCCAAACTGGTCCGTGCCGGTGCCGAGGTCACCATATCCCCGTCCCGCCAGTGCGTCTCCCTCAACGATCCCAAACTTCTGGATGCGATCGATGAAGACCACTGGGATTTCACCAAGAAAAAACTGTTCCTCTTCCGCGCCGAACGCATCGACCTGTCCCTTGACCGCCTGCAGCACTATACCGGTACCGACGCACGCGACTTCCAGCGTTACATCATGTTCACCAACTATGATATGCACGTGGAAGTGTTCAAGCAGCGCTACCCCGACTGCGTGAGGCCGGTACGCAACGTCCAGATGCCCGCCTACCACCATAAGGTCAAGGACAACCTGGGGCTCACACTTATCAACATCGGTGTCGGTCCGTCCAACGCCAAGACCATAACCGATCACATCGCGGTACTGCGCCCGGATCTCATGATCATGGTTGGACATTGCGGCGGCCTGCGCAACCATCAGGAAATCGGCGATTTTGTGCTCGCATCCGGATATATGCGGGCGGATGGCGTGCTGGATGCGAGCCTGCCCAAAAACGTCCCCATCATCCCGAACAACATGCTCAACTTCCATCTCCAGTCGGTGCTGGAGGAGGAGAAGATGACCTACCGCATGGGCACGGTCTATACCATCGACAACCGCAACTGGGAATTCATGAAACGACGCGTTGTCCAGGAAATCCATATCAGCCGCAGCATTGCCATCGACATGGAGTCGGCCACCGTCGCCACCAACGGATTCCGCTACCGGATACCCAACGCCACCCTGCTGTGCATTAGTGACAAACCATTGCACGGCAAGCCGAAACTGGGCGAGTCCGCACAATCTTTCTATCAGAACTCCAAAGAACGCCACCTCGAAATCGTGATCAAGGCGATCGAGCTTTCCAAGACGAACTTCCCCGGGGGGCTGCCCAACGCCAGCCTTCGTGCCCTCGACGAACCACTGATGGGCGGCGGATCCTGATGGAGACGGATTATAATGGAGACGGATACTGATGGAGACGGAGACGGAGACGGAAACTGATGAATGCGCATACTGACAGTGGCAGAGTGAACGAGATCCGGTTCCGCGAGACCCCGGTTGAAAAGATACTTGAACTGCGGGCCCGCGAATTACGGTCCGGCAAGCCGCTGGAATCCGCCCGCTTCCCCGAAGATCATGATACAGATACGCTGCACTTTGCCGCCTGTGCCGGTGATCGGGTGATCGGATGCCTTACACTCATCAAAACGCACACCGGCGATTCGCCCGCCTGGCAGCTGCGCGGCATGGCCACGGACAAGGACTGGCAGCACAAAGGAGTTGGAAAAGGCCTGCTGCTTTTTGCGGAGGGCCGCCTCAGGACTCATGCGTCGGCACAACCTCACATTGCCGGAGCCCGGATCTGGTGCAACGCCCGGACCGGCGCCGTTTCCTTCTATATAAAAATGGGCTACAATACGGCATCAGAAGAGTTTCATATCGAAAAAATCGGTCCGCACTACAAAATGGAGAAAAAAATTCTGTAAGGGTGGATGGGGCTGGTGCTCTATAGTGCAGAAGGCGCCTCCGAATCAGAGAACCGGTTGACGAACACCGTTCCGGATCAGAGGGCCGGTTGACGGACACCGTTCCAGATCAGAGTATCGGTTGACGGACACCGTTCCGGATCAGAGTATCGGTTGACGGACACCGTTCCGAATCAGAGTATCGGTTGACGGACACCGTCACGCCGGGCAGGAGGCACTTCGCTCAAGATTTAACAGAAATGCCGGATGCCAGCCCGATATCGCCGGGTATGGCTGCCATCCACAACCCGTAATCTTCATTTTGTCATACCATCGTGAGAGCTGAAACACCAAAAATTTATGACCTGAACCGCGATGATCGTCCAAGACGCATGGTTCGTGACCTGTCGGAGGACGAACAGCCACGGGAACGGCTTATGCGCTTCGGGACCGAAAGCCTGACCGACGCAGAACTGCTTGCGATACTCGTACGCACGGGCAGTCGGAAAATGAACGTCATTGACACCTGCCGCACCATGCTGCAACATTTTGGCGGACTGCACAAGCTCGTGCGGAAAAACTGGCGGGAGCTTCGCATTATCGAGGGTATTGCCGATGTTAAAGCGATAACCCTCGAAGCGGCCTTTGAACTGTCCCGAAGACTGCAGTCCGGCAGCGGCAACGGGAAGCCGCTGTTCTTCAAAACACCTGATGATGTCTCTTCCTATTTCGGCCCGCGTCTCCGGGACCTGCAGACCGAACAGTTCCTTGTCGTGTTCATGAATGCCGCCAAAGCGGTGACCGGACATCAGATCATCAGCAAGGGAGGTAAAACCGCTACCGTAGTGGATCCGGCCGAAGTCATGCGACAGGCCATCATGAACGAAGCCAACAGTATTATCATCGTGCATAACCATCCGTCAGCCAATCGGCGTGCTTCCCGGGCCGATATCGCCATTACAAAAAAACTGATGGAAGCGGGTGATATGCTGGACATTAAAGTGGATGACCACATCATCATTGCCGGCTATGATTACCTGAGCATGCGCTCAGAAGGACTCATGGGATAAGTCCCGCTTCCTTCCGGGAAATCTCGTATATTTGGGCTTCAGATGTAACCAACGATTACCATGCAAGATTACCTGAAGGAGCAGATCGCCCTGGCACTGAAAAAAGTGGCCCCCGATCTTGAAACTCCTGAAATCACAATAGAAAAACCGCGCTCCCCCGAACACGGGGACGCCGCCACCAATGTGGCCCTTGCACTTGCAAAAGCACTTAGGGACAATCCCCGGTCAATAGCACAGAAAATCGCGGACCAGATCGACCTGTCCACCGGATACATTCGCGGTGTGGAGGTGGCCGGCCCCGGATTCATCAACTTCCGGTTCGCCGGCAACTGGCTGACCGATCAGCTGGCCGCAGCACACCGGACCGGCAGAGAATTCGGCAAGGGCCGTCTGCTTGCAAACAAGAAGATCCAGGTAGAATTCGTGAGCGCCAATCCGACCGGACCGCTTACTGTCGGACACGGCCGCAATGCGGTGCTCGGTGATACCATTGCACGCGTCCTTGAATGGGCCGGCGCCGATGTACAGCGTGAATACTACTTCAACAATGCCGGGCGCCAGATGAGAG
>SKYY01000009.1 GCA_007127665.1 Balneolales bacterium
CCGGACGGCATGCGGGCAGGGCGCCGATACCGAAAACTAACGCAATCGCTTGGCAGAAAATGAATTAACCGCGGGGGAGCCGTTATGCCGGCTTTGGATAAAGCCCGTTATCTGGTCCTCTTCAGCCTTTCCGCTGAAAAGATACCGGGCGCCGCTGTTGCTGTCGCTGGCGATCAGGGTTATCCGTTCGCCTTTCAATTCGGAAGATTCCACTTTCAGCTGCTGCTCTCCGGCATGGATGGATACGTCAATGTGCTGGAACCGCTGTTTAATGGTCATGGAAAAAGAGGCATCGTCTGAAGTCCACTCCCAAACCCCATCCACCCTGGCCGGAATCACCCACAGGTAGACGGGCCTGATACCGATGACCTTTCTCAGGTCCGGCTCCCAGTCGCCCATATCGAATGTGTGGGAAAGCACCCTGGTGCCCGGTCTGAGGCGGGAAAGCAAGTCCGGTTTGAGGCGCAGGTTTACGGAACGGAGCAGGAACATGGTGACAACGGTGGCCCGGCTGAAGTCGGTTTCAAAGAGATCCTGCTCCAGGAAGACAACGCGGTCAGCGACCCCGGCCTCCCGGGCATTCCGGTTCGCCTCAATGTTCCGCTGGGGATCCAGGTCCACGCCGTGGCCAACGGCACCGCGCTTTGCCGCGGCGATAACGATGCGTCCGTCACCGGATCCGAGATCGATCAGGTAGTCGCCCGGGCCCACGCCGGCCATGTCCAGCATTCCGTCGACAACCTCGGGTTCGGTGACGTAAAATGGCACATCCAGTTCCTGAGCCGAGATCAGCCGGAGCGGGAAGACCGTGATTAACATGAAGATCACAAATGGGCGCATTTCGGTAATTGAGGTGATTAAAAGGTGATTATGAGTGGTTGTAAGTGGAAGTAACTGGCCAGGATTACTATAGCCGGCTGTGGTTGGGCAGGGTTGGCTGATGGTGGATGCGGATATTGCTGGTCGTGGCATTCCTGCATCCGGCCGAAATCCCTGCCGGAGGGATCAAAATATCAGAAAACCCGCTGGCATTACGAAATAAAAAGTAGCGGCAGGGTGTAGGCCATGATTTTAATGCAAATTTTTTAAAAAAAAATTGATGGATGTTCATTTTTTTTTATTGTCATGATACAGATGAACAGGGAATAACATTATTAGTTACATAAGCAAAGGGTACTGAATACGCAGTATAAGGGCATAGTCGCACTCAATATTTTTACGTAGCCGCACATTTTTTCCTTTGCGTATGCGGAAAGTACAGGGTAACAGCCATACCAGTTAATTCGAAGCCTTTCTTTAACAAAACCTGTGCATCTGTTGCACAAGAAACAGAAACCACGAACCTTGGAGCATCTAATATGGAATGCAAATCTACGGAATACGGAGGAATACGAGCATTGAAAGGTATGTTTTCGACCCTTTTGGCAAGTATTCTGATACTGGGTACGGCGATGTCGTCACTGGCACAGACAACGGTGCAGGGAACGGTGACGGACGCGGAATCCGGCGAGGTACTTACGGGTGTGAATATTGTCATAGCAGGCACCCTGGAAGGAACAACCACTGATCTGGACGGTAACTTTGAGCTGACGGTTCCCAGCCTGGATGAAACACTTGTCGTTTCATTCATTGGCTACCAGCGGCAGAGGGTGGCTATCGACGGCAGGAGCACTCTGGATATCAGGCTGGCCCCTGAGCTCATTATCGGCGACGAGCTGGTCATTACGGCGTTTGGCCTGGAACGCGAGACCAAATCGCTGGGCTACGCCATTCAGCAGGTCAGGAGCGATCGCATTATCGAAACGCGTCAGCCCAATATCATCAACGCATTGCAGGGACAGGTGGCCGGCGTGCAGATCACCAACTCCGGCGGTGCCCCGGGTGCATCCTCCATGATGCTTATACGCGGCGGCACGTCACTTAGCAGCGACAACCAGCCCTTGTTTGTTGTGGATGGTATCCCGATTGACAATTCCACAACGGGCGGACTCAATTCCCCGGGTTCGAACAGGGCCATTGATATCAATCCGGCGGACATCGAAAGCATCACGGTCCTGAAGGGTCCGGCGGCAGCCGCTCTCTACGGACAGCGTGCCGGATCAGGTGCGGTGGTCATCACCACACGACGCGGTGCCGAAGGACGTGCCGTGATCGACTACTCCAGTACAGTTTCTTTTGATCGTGTGGGCAATATTCCAACGTTGCAGTCGCGCTACAAGCAGGGTGAGCAGGGTGTCTTCGATCCGAATGCAACAGGTTCGTGGGGACCTGCCTTCCAGTCCGGAGAAACGGTCTATGACAATATGGGAGACTTTTTCCAGACTGCGTTCACGCATAACCATGATCTTTCTCTCAGCGGAGGAACGGCCACGTCGCGATTCTACGCTTCGGCGTCCATCATGGACCAGGGCGGTATTGTGGAGCACAACAACAGCTTCAACCGGAACTCTTTCCGTCTGACCGCCGATACCCGTGCCGGTGACAACCTGCGGCTCGAGGGAACGGCCAGCTATATTGAAACCGACCGCCGTTATGTTTCCCAGGGAAGTGCCGGCGGTGTGATGGGAGCGCTCTTCTGGCCGCGCAATGACAATATGCGCGACTATCTGAATGCGGATGGAACCCAGCGTACCATTACGGGTAGCGATAACCCCTACTGGGGAACCATCAACAAGCCTTTCAAAAGCGATGTATCCCGGTCCATGGTCGTGGGTAGCGTTTTCTACGATCCCTTTGATTTCCTGAACATAACCTACCGTTTGGGAACGGATCGCTTCACGGACAGCCGTGAGAACTATCAGGCCACTGGAGCCATGGCTGCCATGGGAGGTATCATTACCAACTCGGAAATCAACAACCAGCTCACCACGTCCACACTGATGGTAAGTGCCAGACGTACATTTGCTGATCAGTTCAACACAAGTGTGACCGTCGGCCACAACCTGGAGATGATGGACCGCAGTGTAATGTCCCAGACCGGACAAAACTTCATCGATCCTGACTTCCCCAATATCAACAACGTGGTGGAACAGGACCGGCGCACCTCCCGCAATGAGGTCCGAAGAAGACTAATCGGTGCTTTTGTGGACTTTGATGTCGACTGGAGAGATGTGGTCTTCCTGAATTTCCGGGGACGCAACGACTGGTCGTCCACCCTGCCTGTAAACAACCGCTCCTTCTTCTATCC
>SKYY01000105.1 GCA_007127665.1 Balneolales bacterium
CCGGCATACTGGTTGAAGTTGACCAGTGAGCGGTGGGAGTCCATACGGACGGCCGCCTTGATGATCTCGCCGGTGCGGGGGTCGCGGAACGTTGGCCCGATGGAAGCGCCGGCCTCGGAGCGGTGGACCCACATGACTACGTTGTAGCGGGCATCCATCGGATCCATGTCCTCCGGCATGTCTTTCAGTACGAATGCATTGCGGAACCCTGCCGCCTCAAAGACGTCGTTGAACCATTCCATGCCTTCACGGAATGCGGTGCGGTACGGTTCGGGGATGGCGGGATCCAGATAGTATGTGATCGGTTTGACCGGTTCGGAGATTTCCGCGTCCGGATCCTTTTTTTCAAGCCGGTGGCGCACGGCATAACGCGTGATCAGGTCTTCATCGAACCCCTTGGAATAATCGTAAAAGGAGATGTTAAGATAACCGCTCCGGGGATCGTAGTTGCGAGGCCGGAACCCATCGTCCGGCAGCTGAACCAGCGAGTGGTGCTGCCGCATGGTGACCGAGCGGCCGTCAGGGGCGTGTCGTCGGATGGCCCAGGCGGGGCTATCCGATGTCAGGGTGATTGCCGCTTCGATTTCGGTGTTCTCCGGGAACGCCCTGGTCCGGGGCATGTAAATATAGCTTCGGGAAGTTTCCACCCGGAATGTTCCCAGGTTACTGCCGCGAAAAAGCCGTCGAACATCGAAGGCGTCAGTAAGGAAATAGGATGTGACGTCTATAAGGTAATTCCCGTTCTGTTCTGCGGCAATGTCAAAGGAACCGACCACGGATACCGGAAAGGACTCTTCAACGGATCTGGCCAGATGAGGTTTTTCCGGATCTGTGGAGACAAATCGGTGATTGAGAAGGATGAAATGGATTTTGGGCCCGACCCGCTCAAAACGCGCCAGGTGCTCATTGCCTATTTGCGAGCGATCAAGCCGGGGGCCGTTCATGCCTCCGCCCGTACCGGTGCCGATCAGATAAAGAAACTCTTTGCCCAGTCTGCCTTCCGGAATCTCCAGGAACAGCCTGCCCCGTTGGTCATCCCAGTAAATCGGGAAAAAACCGTCCTGTTTTTCAAAAGTACGGGTGAATGTTGCGATATCCAGCCAATGAGACCGGTTCTCTGTGAGCTCAGTGCGGTTTTCAGCGCCGGCAGTCGCTTGTTCCGGCGAGGTGTGCGCACAGGAAACGAGCATGACTGCGCAGGCAGCAGAGCAGAAAATGATACCTGTGATGCATCTAAGGAGGGGGTGGAAGTTGATGTGCTTGCCCATTGCGGTCAGGAAATACATACTGGTTTCCGGTGAAAATGATCGGGGTGAAATTTTTTGCTGTGAAACTGTAAAGTAGATTGTTGATCGGACTGCAAGTGATCGGGATGAAATTTATTGCTGCGAAACTGTAAAGTAGATTGTTGATCGGACTGCAAGTGATCGGGGTGAAAAAATGATGGTAAAAGCTGAGATCCCGCCGCGGTGATCACGCGTGGACCTGTACCGTTCCACGGTCGGATCCGCTTCCTGCAATAATTTGTCATGTCCCGCTTTTTTTACCATGTCTGCCGCCAGTCCGGAATAAACCTGCAATGGCATAAATCTGCAATGGTATAAACTTGCAATGGCATAACCCTGAAATGGCGTTTATGAATCCGGATCAATGTATGACGTTATTTCACAATTATCCATAACCAGGCGTATTTCAGGTGGCTGGAAACATCTTTTTACAACTCGTTCCGGACAAAAGCCGCGGCTGCTGGAAGTAATATTATTCGTTTACCGTAATGACTACGGGAATATCCACCGGGTTGCTTCCGGCGACATGGTTGTCCCTTGCCGTGAGTGTAAACTGATTCTCACCTGGTTCGAGGGGCAGCCGTACATTGCGTCCGGCAGCTATCCTGTCGCCATTCTGTTTCCAGGTAAGCAGTACCCTGTGATCCTCATCGCGGTTCAGTTCCGGAGCGGTGATGGATATGACCGGATTGACGGGATCCCATGCCACAGTCTGTTCCACCGAAGGCCGGGCGAATTGCAGGTCTTCGATCACATCCACCGTCACCTCAAACTGTTCAAGCACTATTCCGGCGGGTTTCCAACCATACGAAATAATATTTGTTCCGGTGGAATCCGGAGTCCAGCCGGATATTTCGCGGGAGCCATCCAGAAGGACATAAGGGGCGGGCAGCCCGAGGTCTGGTGCCGTGATGGAGTGGCTTGCGACCATGAGATCCGGAATTTGCGGGGTGACAGGTTGCGGGAACCGGACGTGCAGTGTTTTTTCTTTTTTCCGGACCGAATTGGATAGTCCCCGACCATCATCCTGGATGAGAGTGATCCGGTATTGCCGGTCGGTGGCTTCGAATACGGGCCGTTCTGTTAGCTCGCCATTGATCATCCAGCTTGACCGCAGCACATCGCCGTCGGCGTCGCGGTTGGCCGCCGGTGACAGAGAAACGGTCTCGCCCCTGTAGACAACATCCGGCAGTGAGAAACCGGGCTCCGGGCCTGCATTCACGAAAAAGGTTGTCTCTTTCACCGCATAGTTATTGGAAACATCTGAGTTATCGCGTATACGCAGTTTGAGGGTGTGTTCTCCATGCTGGCCGGTTGGCAGCAGGGTGGTGATGCCCGAGCCGAGCACGTCGCCATTGAGATACCAGGTATACTCTTTAATGAAGCCGTCTTCGTCATAGCTGCCATCAGCCGAAAGCATGAACGGCTCGTAGCGTGCCAGGGTATCGGGTGCATTCCAGCTTGCAACGGGCGGCGCATTTACCTGGAAATATCGCTCTGCTACAGAGCGATCGCAGTCAGACCGGTTATTGGTGATAAATGTCAGTTTCACCCGGTAGCGGCCCGGGGTATCCGTTTGCAGAGACGTCTGCATGCCGGACAGCTCCTGTACCGGCTCATCATCTTCTCCATCGCGGAAAATTTCCCATGTCACGGAACTCACATCACCGGTATATTCCGAACCGGATGCGTCAAGGTTTATCATGGTTCCCGGGCTTACCACTTCGGGTACCTCAAAATCGGCGGTAGGGCCTTGCACCACATTGACCGTAGCCGATACCTGGCCCATGTTCGGGCAGTTTCCGGTACCCGAGCCCATAACAGTGAGAAGCACTTCATAGGTGCCCGGTTCTTC
>SKYY01000074.1 GCA_007127665.1 Balneolales bacterium
CCTGATAAGGAAAAACGCAATTCGTGCCGCCCTTATTTTGACAATTGCGTTCACGGCTTCCTGTACACCTTTTGTCGTGACCGAACCCGGGCAAGAAAGCGTGCAGGCTCAGGAGGACTGGATTATCCCTGACGGGCCGGAACAGTTCCTCAGGGAGCGCACCTGGAACCTGCATCACCAGAAGCTGAGTGTCAGGTTCCGTTTTGAAAAAGAACAGGTGATCGGGGAGACGGAGATGCTTTTTACAAGCAAGAAAACGCAGTCAGAGCTGATCCTTGATGCAAAAACCATGGAATTTGACTCCATATACGATGTACGCGCCAACAGATTATTTACCTATGAGCAGGATTCCGCTATTGTCACGATACAGCTCGAGCGGGATTATCTGGATGGCGACACTCTTGTTCTTGGAGTCTCATTTGTCTCTAGTCCGCCTCAGCGTGGACTTTATTTTGTAAACCCCAGGGGGGATGATCCTGTTATGCCTACTCAGGTCTGGACCCTGGGCCAGCCGGAAGACAACAGTTTCTGGTTCCCAACCATTGATCATCCGGCTGAGCGAGCCACACAGGAAACCTGGATTTCCGTACCTGACCGTTTCCAGACTTTGTCCAACGGTCTCTTACTGGACAGCCGGATCCTGCCCGGCGATTCGCTCCGGACAGATTACTGGAGGCTTCATCAGCCTCACACACCATACCTTTTTGTCCTTGCTGTTGGTGAGTACGAAATTGTGGAAGAAAAAAAAGGAGATATACTCTATCGCTATTATGTAGAGCCCCAGTTTGCGGAAACCGTAGACCTGATTTACAAAAATACCGTTGACATGATCCGTTTTTCTGAGGAAATCCTTGAAATGCCTTATCCATGGGATCCGGTATATGCCCAGGCGCCGGTTCGTGATTTCATAGCGCGAGGCATGGAAAATACTACGGCAACACTTCTTTACGATGCCGTACAGTTAGATGCAAGGGCAGCGCAGGATCTTTGCTATCAGGATCTTATCATGCATGAAATCATCCACATGTGGTTTGGCAACCTGGTAACCTGCAAGGACTGGGCAAATCTTCCACTGAATGAAGGTTTTGCCAACTATTTTGAGTCGGCTTACCGCCTTCACAACAACGGAAGGGACGAATATCTGTGGAAAAACCACAACGATCGACTGAGATATTTTGCTGAAGCCGCCCAGTACCGGCGCCCGATCATTTTCAATCGATACTCGATTCCGGAAGACATGTATGACCGGCACACGTATCAGAAAGCCGGGCAGGTTCTTCGGATGCTGCACGACTATCTTGGAGACGATATCTGGTGGCAGGGAGTCCGTTTGTGGCTTCAGCGGCATGCATTTGACGCCGTTGATGTTTTTGATTTACAGAGTGTCTTTGAGGATGTCAGCGGGATGGACCTGCAGACCTTTGTCCACCAATGGTTTTTGGAGCCCGGCCACCCGTATCTTGATGTGTCCCATGAAATATCAGGAAACAGGGCGGAACTGCATGTCCGGCAGGTTCATGACACACTCAGGCAACCTTTGTTTACACTATATCCGGAAGTGCTCATTGAGGCGGAGGGAGCGGAGGTCTGGCACAGGATCAGCATCGATGAAGCGGAAAACACCTATTACTTCGAGGCAAATGGAAACATCATTGACATTATACTGGATCCCAACCGCGTACAGCTGGCCGAATATTTCAGGGATATATCGATGAGCTCATTATCCCGCCGCATGGAAAGCGATCATTTGCTGGTTCGGGCGGAGGCACTTTCCATGGCAAATGATTTTATGGAATACCAGACGATCAGGAACAGGGTGGCCGGGTTGGCGATGAACGATCCCTTCTGGGGAATCCGGATGACCGCCTACGGGCTTGTTGCGGATTATGCATGGATGTATGAGCAGGGACAGGCGCTGTCCATGGCTTTGCGGGTTGATGACAGTACGGAACCCGATTACCGTGTGCGCCGTGAGTCCCTCAACATTTTGCGCAATTTGGAAATTGAGGATACAGAACTGCAGGAACTGGTCCGTGACCATATAACTGTGATGATGGATGATACCAGCTATTTTGTTTCGGCAGAAGCTATCGTGCTTGCCGGCGAGCTCTATCCGGATCAGGCTGCGATGATGGTTTCGCCATACGCAGAAATGGAATCGTACCAGGATGTTTTGAAGACAGCCGTAGTTCGTGCATTGATACTTGCCGATGATCCGGCCGCGACAAATATGCTTGTCCAGCTTGCCGGCGATCCCGGCAGACGCAGATACAGGGACCCGGCGTTGTCACATCTCGCTGAATCCGTTGGTGGTCTTGATGGGGAGCAAGCGGAACGTGTGACAAGCCTTTTTGGCAGAGTGATCGGCGACCCCAACAGGGACTACAGGTTGCATTCCTATGCCGGCCTGTCTGCGGCCGGTGCCTACGAATATCTTGACGTGCTCAGGGAGATCAAGGACCATAGAGAGATGGATGAACAAGAACACCGCGCCTTAAAAGATACCATCAGGATACTGGAATACAACAAAACCCTGAACGAACAATAGCCGGCCATAACGAACAATAACCGGACTGAATGAACTATCGGCGGCCCTGATTTTTTGGACATAATATACAATTGTCGCATAATTAATATTATGTAAAGTCGAGTATGCTTGGAGCAGTGGCCATTAAAATCCGGAGTTGATCGTATCCAACGGTGATTGCCCCTCCCTTTTCAAAGCGGTTGAACAAGTTCGTAGCGGTTGTTCAAGCGGTTTTTTTCTGTGCAGTTACTTACGGGTATACCGAATTAGCTTCGGCTTCTTTTGGGCTCTTCAATCCATTCCAGATTTCATTCTGGAGACTTTACGCAAACCAAGTTTCTTTTCTTTTTTCCCGGTCTATGACCTCTTTTTCGAGATTGTATGCCTGGTTGTAGCCCACGGTCAAAATCAGAATTCCAGAGCTGGTCAACAGCATCCAAACATACACTGGCAATGTGAACAATGATTCCGGTATCCAGTAAAGCAGAAAGGTTATGGCAAAAAAGATTACGCCAACAAGCATGTAAGCATAGTCGCTGTTCTCGTAGGTCCTGAAAGAATAGATCAGCAATGCTATGAGCAGTGCGCTGCCCTGATACAGCCCCAGAACCCAATATTTTACCACAAGGGTGTCAATGATCATTGGGTATATGAGGATGAGAACCAATGGAATGAAAGTAAAAGATTTTGGAAATCTTGAAAAAACAGGTTTGAAGTCCCTGACAAGAGCTGCGGCGGCTGAAAGCAGAAATGAAACAGAAAAAACGGTAGACCATTCCAAAATGAAATCCGGGTCCAGAACCGGGAAAAACAGGGCAAGGAAGGAAGATGCACCGTAAATGGCCAGGAACGCCGCTGTGGTACCCATGCAGAAGTGTAAAATCTTCTTGTCTATGGTGTACAAACGAAAAAAATTGAACGTCGCATAGAATGATATCAAGAATAGAATAAAGCCAGAGAGTCCAGTCATTTAGTATATCCTTTTTACATTATGTATGATATTGGCTTCGTTGGCCGGATATTATCTGCCAGCCGGGGAATGCCGGTCGGCATCTACTGAAAGCATTCTCTCGGCAATTTGCTTCAGCTGGTTCCTGTCAAAGAGAATCATTCTGTTAATCAGTGAATAAACGTCTTTTTCGCCATCTTTGAAGGAAACAGAACTATGAATTGCTGATTCATCCAGTTGTTCAAGCAATTCGACAATGAAAAGACGTTGACTGATGAGTTCATTTAAAAGTTTCTGGGGATCTTCTTCCGGCGTGGTCACATTTTTTGACCGGTTTTCAAAGTTGATACTCAGTTCAGATACTTCACGGACCTCCCCTTTTTGCAAGCTGAGAAATAATGGCTTGAAAAACTCATCGTGAGCTTTACCTATTCGGGCCAGTATATCCATCATGGATTCCTGGCCCATCGGACGTTCCGCATAGGGTATTTCCGGTAGCATGCGTTTCAGGGACTCCAGTTCATCGGCAAGCCAGGCGGCATCCTGAATCAGATCCGGATAAGTCATCTTCGGCGGTTCGTTTGCAGGCTTTCTGTGCGACGGCATGGAACGGAATGTACCTCGCTTTGTTTTAAAAAGTACTTTTGTTTTCAAGAAAGAGTGGTTACAGCTCAGTCCCTATCCAGTTCAGGCTGTTTGCCCTGCTTGCGTTGTTCTTCGATCATTTCCACAAGAGAAAGGCTTGTTTCCCATCGTTTGTCGCGGTTGCGAACCGAATGGATATTGTTCTCCTCGTCGAAATTCCAGAATTGGCCGAATTGGCGGTTTTTATATTCCCTGAGATATTCAAGCCTGTCTTTCAGCTCTTCCTTGGACACAAGGAGTTTGGATTTGTCGTAAACGGACTCTTCCCTGGTCTCAAAAACAAGGTCATAATCCTTGCTCATTACGATAGCTTCCTCGGGACATACCTCTTCACAATATCCACAGTAGATGCAACGCAGCATATTGATCTCGAAGAAATCAGGATATCTTTCCTTGGGGTCGTCGCTGTTTTCAGAAGCCTGCATACTGATGGCCAGCGGCGGACAGGCACGGGCACACAGTCCGCATGCCACACATCGCTCCTGCCCCTCATCTTCAACCAGTACCGGACGGCCGCGGAAAATCGGTGGCGGGTCGAAACGTTCCTCCGGGTACTGCATGGTGAATTTCGGCTGGAACATCTGTCTCAGCGTGTACCACATCCCGCGGAAAATTTCAGGTAAGTATATTTTTTCGAAAAAGTTAAGAGAGCGTTCCCTGGACGGATCGCTTACTTTCGCATTTGTTCTTGGAATCTCAAGGTTATCAGACATGATGTATTACGTATCGCAGAATAAAAAATGAATAATGGAAATGTCTGTTTCCGGACTAGGTTAAAAATAATGCATGTACAACTTCCATCAAAGAAATCTGTCTCATATTGCGCGGACAAGGACTTATTTTTCCTTGAAAACCATGGTAACGGGAACGCCCTTGAACTCAAACCATTCACGCAGCTGGTTCTCAATATATCGCCTGTAGTTTGCAGGAAGTTCCCGGGGCATGTTCATGAAAAATGCGAATACAGGTGGTCTGCTTTTGACCTGTGTTACATATTTAATGGTGAGTTGGTGTCCCCTTGCGTACGGGAGCGGACGCTGTGCGGTGATTTCCTTGAGAAACCGGTTCAGTTCCGATGTGGTGATTTTTTTGCTCCTGTGCTCCAGAACTTCCACGGTTTCATCGATTACACGGTGGATACGCTGTCCGGTCAGTGCGGAAATGGTTACGACGGGAACGTATTTGAGGTTGGGGACTTTCCGGTAAACATTTTCCATGAAATCCCGGGCGGTATTGGTTTCCTTTTCGATGAGGTCCCACTTGTTCAGGGCGATGATCATGCCCTTGTTGAATTGTTCCGCCTGTCGAAGCAGGCGGGCATCCTGAACCTGGAACCCCTGGGATGCATCCACCATCAGTATGGCGACATCACATTCGCGGATACTTTTCTCTGTCCGGATCAGGCTGTAAAACTCGATGTTTTCATGTACACGGGCCCGTTTCCGGAGTCCTGCCGTATCAATCAGCGTGTATTTGCTGTCATTGTATTTCAGCAGACTGTTGACAGAATCGCGTGTTGTTCCGGGGATATCGGTGACAATACAGCGCTCATCATTAAGCAGTGCGTTGATGAAGCTGCTTTTGCCTACATTTGGCCTGCCGATTACGGCCAGTTTGGGCCACTTTTCCTCCTCTTTAAGAGATTTGGGTTCCGGAAGCAGTTCCACCAGCCGGTCCAGCAGCTCGCCTGTCCCACTGCCCGACAGGGCTGAAACGGGAAAAAGCTCATCAAAACCAAGCCGGTAGAATTCTGGGGCAAGCATGCCTTTTTCACTGTTGTCCGCCTTGTTCACTGCAAGTACGACCGGTTTTTGCTGTCTGCGCAGAATCTCGGCCACGGCATCATCATCCGTGGTAATACCTTGCATGACATCCACCACCAAGAGGATCAGATCTGCTTCGCGGATGGCAAGTTCGACCTGGTTGCGGATACCTGTAACGATGGCATCGCCCCTGCCCGGCAGATAACCGCCTGTGTCAATCACGGTGAAATCCCGTCCGTTCCAGAAACTTTCGCCGTAGTGGCGGTCCCTGGTAACTCCGGCTTCGTCATGAACTATGGCCTGGCGTTCTCCCAGCAAGCGGTTGAAAAGTGTGGACTTGCCGACGTTGGGACGGCCGACTATGGCAACTACGGGCAGCATATGGCTTCAAAAATGTAGTGAAATATCTTTTTTACAAAGAAAGTTTATTATCTTTTAAAGATACACATCGTTACATCAGTAAAAAAACAGTTATGCTGCACTACATACACGAGCAATTTGGAACCGTGGGTTCCATTTTAGTTGCACTGATAGGGTTCACATTTGCTATTTTGTGGATTGCAGCTATTTCCGGTCTGCACGAATATCCCTATTCACAGAAACGAAAGCTGTTCATCACAGTTATGTTCATTTTATTGCCTCCCTCTGCCCTTGTCTGGCTTGCGAAAGACATGTACCGGCAGTACAGAATCCTTAAGCTTGAAAAGGACTGACCATCCATACTGCCTGAATGGCGTCTGAACGGTTTGTAACACTAGCTTTGATATTCAAAGTGTTGTTTCCAAGTTGCATGCAGGAGGTTGTGAGCGCCGATCGGAATTACGATGTAATCTGTTTTGGGCCGCTCTCTTCTTCCAGCATCCATGGCTCGAGGATTATTTCCGGTATGCCGTTCAGGAACCGTGAGGGATTGGAAAAATAGTCGCCGAACGGACTTTCTTTTGTAACCGGATAAGTCACAAAGAGTCTCTCCCTGGCGCGTGTACATCCAACATAGAGCAGTCTCAATTCTTCGTCAAGAGCCTGAGGGTCGTCCACGGAATAACCGGATGGAATGATTCCGTCAAGGCACTGAACAATAAAAACCGTATCCCATTCCAGGCCTTTGGCGGAATGAATCGTACTAAGGACAAGGGGCTCTTCGTCTTTCATGGAGGCTTCCGTATCCACTGCAGTTGCGTCGAGCGGATCCAGGGTTAGTGCCTGCAGCAGTTCGTCAAGACTCCGGTACGCCGACGCCAATCCGGAAAAGGCTTCCAGGTCCTTGAGCCGCTTGGGATGGTCATCAAACTTTTTGCTGCATATGGGGTTATAGTATGCAACGGCTGCGGCAACCGCTTTTGCCGGCTGGTCCCGATACCGGTTCAGTTCTGCCAGCACCATGCTTAGCTGTTCAAGTTGATGCTGGTAGGATTTGCTGACCAGGCCTGAATCGTTGAAACTCCGGTTTTTGTTCCTGACAAGCCAAGATATCAGTTCCTGCGCCGTCTTGGGTCCGATCCCCTCAAGCAGCATAAGCACTCTATTCCATGCAATTTGATCATCAGGATTTACAATTATCCTGATATGTGCCAGGATATCACGAATATGCGCAGCTTCTGAAAACTTTTGACCGCCAAATTTCTGAAAAGGTATGTTTCTTTTATTGAGTTCCCATTCCAGGTCGTAGGAGTCTCGTCCGTTACGGAAAAGAATGGCGATGTCTCCGAGAGAGAGTCCCTGTTCCCGAAGCTGAAGCAGCATTTGACAGACAAAACGGGACTGTTCCCGTTCGCATGAAGCTTTGACCAGGCCGGGAAGATCTCCTCCTTCTTTTCGCGTGAATAGTTTTTTTTCAAACTTCTGGCTTGCTTTGCTTATCAAAGTGTTAGCAAGATCCAGCACGGGTTGGACCGATCGGTAGTTTTCTTCCAGCCGGATGATCTGGCACTCCCTGAACTGTTCCGGGAAAGTGAGGATATTTCGGAAATCGGCTCCCCGAAAGGCATAGATACTCTGCGCATCATCACCTACGGCCATCAGGTTCCCGTGTGCCGAACTGAAAAGTCTTGCCAGTTCGGCCTGCAGGGCGTTGGTGTCCTGGTACTCATCCACCAAAACCTGTCTGTTTCTTGATGATACTCTTGTGCGGACATCCTCGCTTTCCGTAAGCATTTTATGCGTATAGACAAGTAAATCGTCAAAGTCCATGACCCCATTTTCGCTTTTATAATCAGAGTATCTTTTCTGGACTTCGAGAATGGCATCATGGTGCTGGAGAAACTGGGGGTAAGCGGAAGCCAGGATATCGTACAGTGGCTGCCGGCGGTTGACGGACGCTGAGAACATCGCCTGGAGGGTGCTTTTTTGCGGGAATCGTTTTCCGCGCAGCTTTGCAGCCAGAGGTGCGCGTACGTAGTGGATGGTGTCGGAGGCATCGGCCTGGTCGAGGAGTGTAAAATTGGGCGGGAATCCAACATGATCGGAATACATATGAAGCAGTTGGTTGCAATAATGATGGAAGGTCCCTCCTTTTACAAGAGAACAACGTTCGTCGAGTACGCCGGCGGCTTTGTCGAGCATTTCATTGGCAGCGCGTCGTGTGAACGTAAGCAACAGGATCGACCGGGGTTCCGTACCATCTTCAACAAGGCGTGCTACTCGGTAGACCAGAGTGCGGGTTTTGCCCGTACCTGCTCCTGCAATCACCAGTGCGGGTCCACGATCGTGCATAACAGCGTGGTACTGCTGTTCGTTAAGCAGTTCGTTATAGTTGATACGGTAGGAGGTGGCATTGGCACCTGCGTCATCCTTTTTCAGTACGAATCGCTTCATCTGTGTATCATTTTTCGATTCATGAGGTCACATTGGCCCTCACATGGCAGAATGAAATTCAGACCGGGTTGTCAGCCGGGAGCTGTCATGTTCGTTTCAAGGAACACAATATATGTAAAAAATATGTTTTTGATACTCCTATCCGTGTGTATTTACCAATTTGTTGTTGAGTTGTTTTCAACCGGATGCGTAAGAATCGTTGAAAGATTATTATTTTTACTCCATACCTAAAGATCAAACTTGCACATGAACATCAGATCACTGCTGTTTCCCGCACTCTTTTTTTTATCTCTGCTTTTTTTTGTTGTGCAGTGTGAAAAAGGTAACGCGGATCGAGAAGCGAACCGGCTTTTTGTGGAGGCATACCGCCTGACGGAGTCTGGCCGGCAATCCGAGGTACAAGATCCCGGGGAAGCATACTCTTATTATCGACAGGCCGTTCAGAAAATCGACAATATAATAGAGAATTACCCTGATACACCTGTGGCTGTTGACGTGGCGCAACGCCGTACCCGCATTGGGGATATCACGATTGGTGAATTGCGGGAAAGAGTGCCGCGTTTCTCCGCGCTGGCACGGGCCATGAACGGTTTCCATGACTTAACTCTCTATCTGATACAGATGGAGGATGAGGTTTACCGCGGCTCGCTGCATCTGTCCTATGCCGGCTTATTGCATGAACGGGGGCTGGACCAGCGGCATGAAGAAGTTGTCGGCAAGGTTCTTCAACAGGCGGATCGTCACTGGAACCGGGAGCTGATCGACCGGCTCTATCTGGAGTTATCCCAGCACTTTTCAACTCTTTCCATGTGGGATCAAAGTCTCCAGGCGTTGGATCGCATACAGGACCAACAATTACTCCATAAGGCGCTGTATCACCTTCTTGACAGTGGTTACATGCGCGCACCGGGCGGAGGCCATCCTGCGCGGGTTGCTTCCTTTTTTGATTATGTGGATCCGGTAAACCGTGTTACATTGATTGAGCGCATCTGCGATGATCTGCTGGTAACAGGCAATCGCCCGCATGCGGTATCTCTGTTGCATGGACAATTACCGGAGCTTTCTGAAAACAGATTGCTGGAGTATATAGATGCTCTTTCCCGGTTGTCATCCACATTGGCCAATCATGGTGAATATGACCTCAGTGACATGGTTATCGAGCAGATTGAAAAAGCAGATTCCAATTATGCATATTTTGCCAGGCGTGATCTCGCTGAAGCCGTTGCACGCAATGGCGAGTTTTCGGTTGCTGCAGACATGGCCTCCCGCTTTGACCATGATCACTTCCGCCATACGGCGTATGCAGGAATCGCCGTTGAGTTGGTCCGTCAGGACAGTCTGTCAATGGCCCTGACCCTTTTGAACCGTATTCCTGACGATGTAACCGAGAAGACCGGGGCATTGCTTGAAATCGCATTGCTGCTTGAAGACCATGAGGAACTCTCGGACTCACTACTTCAGGCTTCGGTACCGCTTATTGCTGATATTCCATCTCCTGTTGCGAGATCAAAATCCCTCGTCAACCTTGCCGATATTCATATCCGGCGTGACCGTCGATCTCTGGCTGCAGAAGCTATGGAACAGGTAGAAGTGTACGCTTCAGAGGTCTCTGATCCCGAGAACATAAATGCATTGATAACTACCATTATTGAGAGATGGATTACTCTGGGCAGGCCGGATCGTGCCCTCAATATTGCAGCCTGGTACAGGATGGATCATCCTTCTTTCGAGATGCAGATTCCCGATCTCTTTGGCTATGCCATTAAACGGGGGTTTCATGATTTTGCACTTACCCTGGCCGGAATGACTGATCGCAGAGCATACTACCAGTATTTGCTTATCACGGCCTACCTGGATCAGGGAGTCGTTTCCCAGCCCATGGAGCTTGCTTATCAAATCCGTGATTATTACTGGAGATCGCGTGCCCAGTCGCTATTGATAATAGATTTGAAAAGCAAAGTTAATACAGCTACCGCAGAACGCGTATCAACGGATGCACTGCTTACCATACAGCGTATCCGTGACAGATCGGACAAGCAGCGTGCATTATTCCATGCCGCTTCCATAATGTCAGCAGCCGGAATCAATATGGATGTGGAGCGAAGATCAATAACTATTGAGCTTCTGGGTCAGATTGTCAGCTGAGCCGTAATGGTAAAAATTCACGCCTGGTCTTGTGAATTCACTCTGAGCTTAATGAATCCAATGATTTTAAACACATGAACCCACTCCGAAACACTACGATCCTGCTGTTTCTAATGAGCTTGCTTCTCGCCGGTTCCTGCACCCGGGCCATTGTATACATTGACCAGGAACCCGGTACGGGCAAATACATAACCAGCCATCCGGTTGGAAATGCATCTCAGTATCTTGAGCGCATCCAGCGTTCCATCAAGCGGATCACGAGCACATCCTACTACGAGACCTTCGTGTTTGATCCCGATACACGCATTACACATGGTGATATTGCCGGACTGTATTCGCCGAGGCCTTACGCAGCAACTGTGATTCAAAGTCATACCACATCCTCAGGCACCGCCATTGTGATTCATAACCGCGACGAACTGGTCGGTATGATGACGGCCCGTCATGTAATATCATCACCTGATACGCTTTATGAATACAGGGAAACAGGAGAACCATACCTTGCCAGTGTCACTATAAAAATCAATCAGGTAAACTGGCTTTTCGATGCCCCCTATGTTGGGACCTTTGATGTTATTGTAACCGATGAGCTTGCCGATCTCGCATTCATAGGCGCCCGCATCGACCCCTCTTCGCTTGATGTGCCGGTCAGGGAACATTTTCCGGTTTTCCCGTATCCATTCGGACGTCCTGAGCGTTTGCGAGTCGGAGCTTTTACTTACAGCTTTGGCTACCCGAGGGGGTATCCCATGGTAACTACTGCTATTGTGAGCCAGGCCAGTCGCGACCGCCATCATTCTTTTGTGACCGACGGGTTGTTCAATCCCGGCTTCAGCGGCGGGGCCGTCGTTGCCATAAACGGCGGA
>SKYY01000148.1 GCA_007127665.1 Balneolales bacterium
GCGCAGCAACAGCATAAGCCGGTAAATCAGATATAGTGCCAGAATGGATGCAAGTGCCAGAATTGCGATGATGAGCACGGTGTTCATGCTCATGAGGGACTGGATCCAACGGGCTGTGTCGGTTCCAAAAAGCGGTATGATTTCGCGATAATCCGCCAGCAAATAGACCACCACGAAGATTGCAAGCAGCAACATCACCAGAAGGTCCAGTGCACGTTCTAGCACCACCGTTCCAATAAGTTTTGTACGGCTTATCTGTTCCTTGTTTCCGACAAAAACGGATCGGGACACTTCGCCAAGCCTGGGAACGGCATAGTTGACCATGTAGCCCAGCATCACACCGGTGAACAGGGTCATGCGGCTGGCCCGGACTCCGTCCTGCTCTATAAGCTGCTTCCAGCGTTCCGCCCTCAGGTAATGGCTCAGCAGTGTGACAAACAGGTACGGGAGAAGCCATAAATAGGTGAGCTTGCCCATGGTTAGGCGCAGGTCATGAAAAGAGACATCCCTGAGCGCAAGCCATAAAAAAACGGCCGCTATCAGAATGCTGACAATAAAACGAAGGTACTTGTTCAGCATGCCGTCTATTTTCGAAGGTCTATGATCTCGGCATTCTCCGGGTATTCCAGCACAAAAAGATCTTCCGAATAGTCCAGATAATGCGCATCCGTGAACCTTGTGATAAGATGGTTCTCCATTTGATCGATTGCACGGATTACGTCCGGTGTCAGGTCTTCATTCAGACGGATGGACACTTCGGTAAAGATCTCAAACGGATCATCCGGGCGGAGCAGTATTTCCGTCTGGTCGCCCACCTGTGCTATTTCGACGACCCGGAAGAGTTCATCGGCATCGGAAAAAAAGCGCGACGGGGCAAAGTCGTCTTCCTCCGGTTCATATTCACTGATGATCAGCTTGTTTTGCCGCTCATTGTAAACCATCGAAATAATTCCGTTTACCAGCACAGCCTGTTGGTCGGCACGTATTTTGTATTTTTCCCGGGATATCCAAAGCTCTCCGCTGATCACCTGCCTTTCGCCGGTGTACGAATCAACCAGCTCGTGTGTCATGCCGGCATGCAGCACCATGCCCTGCTCGAACAGCTGACGGACCCTGTCAAGCTCATTTTCCGGTGTTGCGGATGCAGCCGGTGACGCGGTTTCGGCCTGGCCCGCCACCACCATCATCAGCAGGAATGGGAACAGAATCCACAACCGTACTACAGTCCGCAGTTTCGCACTCATGTCACTCATCCAGATCCCGCAGCAATTCTTCCAGTTGTTCTTCATCTTCCACCAGTACTTCGCGGGCCGTGCTTCCCTGGTAAGGTCCGACAATTCCCGCTGTATATAATTGATCGATCAGCCGTCCGGCACGGTTGTAGCCCAGTTTCATTTTCCGCTGCAGCAGGGAAACAGACCCCTGCTGATGAAGCACGACCACTTGAGCCGCTTCCTCAAACCGTTCGTCCCGTTCGCTTTTGTCCAGCATGCCCGTCTGACCGTTCTCATCCTCAACTTCAGGCAGATAGTAGGGATGGGGGTATCCGGTCTGCTGGCCGATGAACGCATTGATCCGGTCAACCTCTGCGGTGGAGACAAACGCATTCTGGAGGCGGATCATGTTGACACCGCCCCCGTTGTACAGCATATCACCCCTACCAACGAGCTGATCGGCCCCCATGGTATCCAGGATGGTGCGCGAGTCGATTTTGGATGCCACGCGGTAGGCGACCCGGGACGGGAAATTCGCCTTTATGGTGCCGGTGATGACATTGACAGACGGACGCTGTGTGGCCACCACAAGATGGATGCCCACAGCACGGGCCAGCTGGGCAAGCCGCGCAATCGGCTCTTCGATCTGCTTGCCCGCCGTCAGCATGAGGTCGGCCAGCTCATCGATCACAAGCACGATGTAAGGCATGTACCGGTGACCCAGGTCTTCGTCCAGCACATCGCTCTTGTATTTGACATTGTAGGATGCAATGTCACGCACCTGAGCCATTTTCAGCATTTCATACCGGTTATCCATCTCCCTGCAAACACTGTTCAGCGTCTGAAGCACCTCGGACGTGTCCGTGATGATCGGTTCCGATGCATTCGGCAGGGTTGCCAGATAGTGGTTCTGGATGTTCCGGAAAAGCGACAGCTCGATCTTTTTCGGATCTATCATCACAAACTTGAGATCATCCGGATGGCATTTGTACAGCAGACAGGTGATAATGGTATTGATACCCACCGTTTTACCGGATCCCGTCGCCCCGGCCATGAGCAGGTGCGGCAGCTTGGCCAGATCCACCATGAAAACCTCATTTTCAATAGTGCGCCCAAATGCTACCGGCAACGCCATCTTCGTCTCGGCAAACTTCCGGGTATTGATCAGCGAACGTATGTATACGATCTCCGGGTTCTTGTTCGGCACCTCTATGCCCACGGCCGACTTTCCCGGGATCGGCGCGATGATGCGCAATCCCCTGGTGGCCATCGCCATCTTCAGGTCATTGGCATAGCTTTCGATACGGCTGATCTTGACATCCGGCGCCGGCTGCAGCTCGTACAGGGTTACGGTTGGACCTACGATGGCCTCTATACCGGTGATTTCGATCCCGTGACGGTTCAGCTTGTCAAGGATCACCATCTTGTTACGGTTGATCTCCTCGTAATTGACTTCATTTCCTTCGTTTGGCGGCTTGTCCAGCAAATCCAGGGTCGGAAACTTGTATTTGATAAGCGGCTTTTCCACCTGTTTTGCCCGCTCGCTCTCAAGCTTGCGCTTGCCGGCCTCCTCCTCCGGCGTACCGCGGTAAACCGTAATGTCCATATCACCATCGCCGGATTTTTGATCCGGTGTCACACCAGGGCCTTCATCATCCGCCGGAACAGCACCGTCCCGTGCCGCCCCTTTTTTGGAATTCTGGTTTTCTTTCTCCAGAACGGCCCTCGGTGGACTGCCTTCCGTGGTCTCCATCTGTTCCTGCTGCCTGCGTTCCTCCTCTTTCTGCCGGGATGACAACACCAGGCGCTCCCACCGTTTCCGCTTGTCCTCCTCCGTCAGAAGCTCAACCTCTTCCGGACGTTCACCACCTCTTCCGCGGCCGGAGGAGTCAAAACCATCTTTGTCTTCCCGC
>SKYY01000197.1 GCA_007127665.1 Balneolales bacterium
AAATTCCAAGAATCGCGAAATCAAAAAGATAACCCACAACACACAGGTAACACATTATGTCGAAAGATATCGATGCAAAAGTAAAAGAAATCATCGTTGACAAGCTTGGAGTCGATGAATCTGAAGTAAACAACGATGCCAACTTCACAAACGATCTGGGAGCAGATTCTCTTGATACCGTGGAACTTATCATGGAGTTCGAAAAGGAATTCGACATCAGTATTCCCGATGAGGATGCAGAGAACATTGCAACCGTTGGTGATGCGATTGAATATCTCAAAGGGAAGATCTCCTAACAGCCACCTACACGTCATTTAATGTCTAAGCGCAGAGTAGTAATTACCGGCATAGGGGCCCTTACGCCGATTGGGAAAGGTGCCCCGGAGTTTTGGAACGGGTTGATATCCGGAAAAAGCGGTGTTAAAAGCATCGACAACTTCGATGTAAGCAATTCTCCCACCAAATTTGCAGCTCAAATAGAAGATTATGACGCCTCGCAGTACATGAACCCGAAAGAGGCGCGTCGCATGGACAAGTTCTGCCAGTATGCGATGATTACCGCCGAGGAGGCGATCAAAGATTCCGGTCTGGATCTGGATCAGATCGACAAAAACCGGGTGGCTGTCATAATCGGAAGTGGAATCGGCGGGATGCAGGTATTTTACCAGCAGGCTGTTGAATTCTATCAGAAGGGTCAGCGCGGGGTTTCCCCTTTCTTTATTCCCATGCTGATACCTGATATTGCTGCCGGGCAAGTATCCATCAAATACGGCTTCCGTGGTCCGAATTTCTGTGCTGTTTCCGCCTGTGCTACGGGATCGCACAATATTGGACTCGCTTACGACGCGATCGTAACAGGACAGTCGGACTTTGCCATTGCAGGTGGGGCAGAGGCCCCTGTTTTCGGGATGGGGCTTGCTGGCTTCAACTCGGTCAGGGCACTATCCACCCGAAATGACAGTCCTGAAACGGCATCACGCCCTTTCGACAAGACAAGGGATGGTTTCGTTCTCGGCGAAGGAGCGGGAATGATGCTGCTGGAATCCTATGAATCGGCAGTTGCCCGCGGAGCACGTGTCTACGGTGAAATTGTCGGATATGGTTTTTCCGCGGATGCTCATCATATAACGGCACCGGATCCCGAGGGAAAGGGGGTCATACTTGCCATAAACAGTGCTCTTGAAGCTGCGGGAATCACCACCGGGGATGTGGATCATATCAACATGCATGGTACGTCCACTCCGCTTGGAGATATTGCCGAAACGCAATCCATCAAAAAAGTCTTCGGGGATCACGCCTATAAGATCAATCTGAATTCAACCAAATCGATGACTGGACACATGCTGGGCGCTGCCGGTGCCGCTGAGTCCATTGCCACCGTTCTGGCGATCTATCACGGTATCATCCCTCCGACGATCAACTACGAACATCCCGATCCGGACTGTGACCTGAACTACACCACCAATGAGGCGGAAGTCAGGAACATCACCTATGGCATGAATAATGCGTTCGGTTTTGGAGGTCACAACACAACCGTGGTTTTCAAAAAATTTGTGGAATAGTGATTAGGCGAATCCGGGCCTTGCTTGAGCGGAAGCAGCTCGATTCTGTACAAAGAAAGAAAGTAAAAGCCATCAGTACCATGACCGGCTTGCCAGTTTGCAGGCCGGCCCTGTACCTGAAGGCCTTGCGGCACAGGTCACTTGTTGTGGAACGCAATCTCGCAGCAACAGAATCCTATGAGCAGCTGGAATTTATGGGTGATGCTGTTCTGGATCTTATTGTCTCTGAAATTATTTACAAAAAATATCCTGAGGCAGGTGAAGGTCTGCTTACCCAGTTGCGATCCCGATTGGTCAAAGGAGAAATGCTTGCCAGTATTGGTCGCAACATTCGACTGATGGATTACATTGAGTTGGGGGAGAGGGTAAAGAACCAGGGGGTGGAATACTCGGAAAGTGTCCTTGCCGATGCCTTCGAAGCTCTGGTAGGTGCCGTGTACGAAGATCACGGATATGAAAAGTGTCGCGATTTTGTTACGCGGTTATATCATCAGTTTGTGGATTTTAACGAGATGATCTCTGCCCGTGACAACTACAAAAGCATGCTCCTGGAAGCGGCTCAGGCCAAAAAAATGCCGGCACCCGTATATCGCATAGTAGGGGAATCCGGTCCCGGGCATGAAAAAACTTTTGATGTGGAAGTACGCGTCAATGACAGGGTGATGGGAACGGGCAGCGGAAAAAACAAGAAGAAAGCAGAACAGGCTGCTGCTCAAGAAGCACTTAATATCCTGAAGAATCTATAATTATTCTGTCGTATCTTCAAAGCTACAATATTATGTTCTTATCAGTCAGGTATCGTTCACAATAATTTGAAACAAGGTATGTCGCAGTTGCCCATAAAAGTTAAAAAAACACCCCATTCCCGATTGTCAGAGATCGATTTTGAAAACCTTACTTTTGGTGAACAGTTTTCGGACCATATGCTTGAGGTACGTTACAGCGAAGGTAGTTGGCGTGACCCTATTATTCTTCCGTATGGGCAGATCCCGATGTATCCGGCCGTATCCACCTTGCATTATGGACAGGCTGTTTTCGAAGGAATGAAAGCATACCAGTACGAGGGAGAGAGGGTGAACATTTTTCGGCTTGATAAACATTATGACCGGTTCCGGCGCTCCTGCGAACGTGTTTGCATACCTGAAGTAGCGGTTGACGTTTTCAAGGAAGGCATGAAAGCGCTCATTGAAATCGACAGGCATTGGGTACCGAAAGAAAAATACAAGTCACTTTACATCAGGCCTATCGTATTCGCATCAGATCAGACACTTGGCCTTCGCGCCTCCAGAAATTACCGTTTTTACATCATTTGCAGTCCCGTCGGGAACTACTACTCGGAGGGTATCAAGCCCATCCGGCTTACCACCATGCCCAAGTATGTGCGGGCTGTTCAGGGGGGAGTAGGTGATGTCAAAGTTCCGGGTAACTATGCCGCCAGCCTGCAGCCAACCACCGAGGCACAGAAGCTCGGATTTACCCAGGTACTGTGGCTGGATGCCATAGAACACAGGTATGTTGAGGAGGTGGGCAGCATGAATATTTTCTTTGTGATCGGGGA
>SKYY01000121.1 GCA_007127665.1 Balneolales bacterium
ATCATCGCGCACTGTCTTTTGTAGTGACCAAAAAAGAGAAAGGGGCTTACCGTTTTGTATCTGACGGGTACCTTATCTGGGTAAATCGGGTGGATACGGATTGAGGCCGTTTTTCAAACCGTTGCAGTGCATTCATACTGCTGCAGTGCATTCATACCGTTGCAGTGCATTCATACCGCTGCGGTGAATTTATCCGTCCGCCGGAAAAAACTTATAATAATCAACAGTCATTCCATATTTGTGGAGAATTGCCATGCTTATAATTACCAGAGACATCCATATTGATACCCGGGGTTTTTCCGACATCCACGACCTGACCCCGAAGGTTCAGGCCATAATCGATGAATCCGGGATCACCGAGGGTTTTTGCCATGTTTTCGCTGTCGGATCCACGGCGTCCATATCCACAATGGAGTATGAACCGGCCCTGGTGAAGGACATCAAGGAGAAACTGGAGGATTTTGCTTCGGAGAAGATGCGGTCACACCATTCGCAGACGTGGGGTGATGATAACGGGTTTTCGCATATCCGCTCGACCTTTATGGGACCGGGGATTACCGTGCCCGTGCGTGACGGCCGGTGCATACTGGGCACGTGGCAGCAGATTGTGGTGCTGGATCATGACAACCGGCCAAGGAACCGGCATGTTGTAGTCCAGGTGATCGGAAAAGAGTGAATCCGGATTTGGATGGAAGCGCGTATATTCCGGCACAACCACATCCTTGCCATTGTCTTCATCTCCAACCATCTGCAGCCATATCCAACCATCCCCAACCACATCCAAACACATCCAAACACAATCTTGAAATATGATGACAGAGAAACCGTGGCTTATCGCTGAAACAAACTGGAAAACCGTCAGTGAATTCACCTATGAAGTGGCCGTGCTGCCGTGGGGGGCCACAGAACCGCACAATTATCATCTGCCGTACGCCACCGACAATATGGAATCGGAATATGTGGCAGCGGAGGCCGGGCGCCTGGCCTGGGAGAAGGGCGCGCGGGTTGCCATACTCCCGGCGGTTCCGTTTGGTGTGCAGACCGGGATGCTGGATCTGCCTTTTGCCGTCAACATGAATCCTTCCACCCAGGAGGCGGTTTTGGGTGACATCGCACGCTCGCTGGAGGGGCAGGGCATCCGCAAGCTGCTGGTGCTGAACGGCCATGGCGGCAACAATTTCAGGCAGATGATCCGTGAGCTGCAACCGGATCTGGGGGTGCTGCTGCTTGCAGCCGACTGGTACCGTGCGGCGGACTGGGACGAGTACTTCACTGAGCCGGGTGATCATGCCGGCGAGTTTGAGACCAGCGCGATGATGCATATCCGGCCGGATCTTGTGCGTCCGCTGTCGGAAGCCGGTGATGGTCACGAGCGGAAATTCCGTCTGAAGGCCATGAAGGAGGGCTGGGTCTGGGCTCCGCGCGAATGGAGCGAGATTACGGAAGATACCGGAGTCGGGAACCCGAAGCTGGCAACGGCGGAGAAAGGCGCCCGGTTCCTGGAGGCCTGTACGCGGAAACTGGCCGATTTTCTGGTGGAACTGGCGGATACGGATCCGGGCGATATCTACGAATCGATATAAAAAAACCGCCCTGAAATATGTTTTTCTCAAGGCGGTTTCGGGGAGGGATCAACAAGTGCAAATGGGGTCAGTTGCAAAAGCTGACAGTTGTATCCCCGCAGTAACTTGTTTACTCACAGTGGTTTCACTTATTACCGTTGTTGTTGCCATTGCCATTTTCGCCGTTTCAATTTTCCCCATTGCCATCGGCTTCGGGGACGGTAATGGTCCCGAGATCAGTGGTGTCGCGGGGGGCAACGACTACATCCTCAATGAGAACACTCTCGTAATCTTCGTTTGCAGGATTTACGGAGACCGAATAGGTTCCCGCCTGCAGGCCAGAAAGAAGGAATGCACCCGTTTCCATATCCGTACGGGTGGATGAGAGGGTATCCTGGTCGACCATGGCATATAACCAGGAATCCGATTCAACCGGTTCCACTATGCCGCTGATGGAGCCGGTAGCGGCATCGGTATAGGCGCGAATCACGGGTTTCAGCAGGTATCTGCCGTCTTCATGTGGCGGACCTCTGCGGACGATGGATTTGGAGACATCAAAATCCAGATACAGGTTATAGACAACGCCTTCTTCGATTTCCGCATCTACATTCAGCTTCAATCCGGTTTGCTGGGCGGATGGTGTCTTCAGCCCGTGTTCTGTTCCGTCTACCACTATGCTGTTGTCGTCGCCAAGGATCAGGCGGATCTGGGGATAGATGCCCGGGTCAAGCTCGGCTTCTCCCAGAACCACATGCGCGCCGTTCACTAAATCAAGCAGATTGTATCTTTGCTCCGGCTCACTGATGACGAACCATCCCTGGTCGTCCTCCAGCTGGTTGTTCACTTCCACGCGTTGCACATCCACCCATACTTCTTCGTAGTTTCCGGGATTGTCGTGCATGCGGACGATGAGTTTCCCTTTGCCCTCGGTTATGTCATTTGGAGGGTCCTGAGACACGTCGTCCGTAATGTCGCAGGAACCTGCAAGCACGGCCAGCATAGCTGCCAGGGTGATAGGGAGGATGTTCCTGAAGAAAAGTCGTGGGTTTACATCTTTGGTATTCATAGCTTCCTCTGGATTTTTTGATGATAAATCAAAGCCTTTTCGTCAGGCTTGTAGTCTTTGTACATGCCAGATCGTATGGTTGACTAAAAAAAAAGTTTCGTCCATCCATTATTGTTATTTTTGGGCAACTTTCAACTTTTCAGAAAAGACCCTTTCTATGCGATATTACACAAAGGAAATCACGCTGCTGATGGCTGCAGTGGTGATCGCCCATTTTTTCACAGCTTTCGCAGAGGCCATGCCCGGCGGATCTTACCCGGTTGCTGAACCTGGTCACGAATCCATTCGAACAGCGGAAGCTGCAACCATTCCCGAAGTTGATGTCATTTTTCAATCTTCCGTTGAGCCGAATGGCATGCAGCGCATAATGCCGGAGCGTCCCCTGCCCCGGGAAGTCGTTCCCCCTCATGGATATCAGCTTTCCGTTACGCG
>SKYY01000003.1 GCA_007127665.1 Balneolales bacterium
CATGGAGAAACGTTCAACTATGTACTGTCCGGACGGTTGGAACTCAATGTCGCCGATGCCGGCGACCCGGCCACCGAGTTCATGCAGGTCAATGCGGAATCCCGGGTTACCCAGGCAAATCCAAGTTTCAGCGCGGGAGTATTCCGGAATTTCGGAAGTAACCTGCAGACGGGTTTTTGGGTTGCAAGAGCGCAGCGCAGCGGGAGTTTGACGGAGCGCTTCATCAACTATTTCCCGGTCGGGCAGGACCCTTACGAGATGCTGGGAAACACGCAGCTTGACCCGGAGGTCAATTATCAGGCAGATTTCACAGTCAGCTGGTTTGCAAACGAAAGATCCTCGATCAGTGTGGATCTGTTCAGCGCTTACCTGCAGGATTACATTTCCTCCGTCATTGACACCGAAATAGCGCCGCGCCTTCCGGCGAGTCCCGGAGTCAGGCAGTTTGTGAACATCGACAATGCCTTCAAGGCGGGATTTGAAATTGACTGGATGCAGCAGCTGATGGCAGGCATCAGCCACCGCGCGAGTGTGGCTTATACGTACGGACAAGACCTGGACCGCAACGAACCCCTGCCGGAAATTGCTCCTCTGGATATCCGATACACCCTCATGGGCAGCTACCTGAAAGGGCGGTTGGCACCGGAAGTCACTTTTCGCTATGTGGCAGAGCAATCGAGGGTTTCGGAAGAGTTTGGTGAAACGGCAACCGGTTCATTCCGTTTGGTGGATGTGAAATTCGGGTACCAGATTATCGATGGACTCTCTTTCCATGCCGGGGTCAACAATCTGCTGAATGAGAATTATTACGAGCACCTTAGCCGCTCCGTCAGGGGGACCGTCCAACCGATTCATGCCCCGGGACGCAACCTGTTTGCCAATCTGAACTTTACATTTTGATGGAACGGCTTGGCATTACTGGTCGATCCAACGGCACAAGTTAATAGTGGCGGCCAGATAGTCCCTGTCGCTCATGTTTGTCATGGAGTAGTCTGTGACAATAGTGGCAGCAATCAACCTATGGCAAACACCGGCCGGCCGGTGTTTGCCATGCATAAGCGACCATGGAACAGGCCTTATGTTTGAAAATGATAGCTCCTTCAATACAAGGCAGCTCATTCAATGTAAAACCCGGTGAGCGAGTGCCGGCAGTTTTTTTCGGATTTCTTCCAGAATGGAGAAATCTATTGCGGCGGTAATAACACCCGGTTTTGTTCCCGCATCCGCCAAAATCCGCCCCCACGGATCGATGATCATTGAATGGCCATGCGTTTTTCGCCTTAGTCCATGCGTTCCGACCTGGGCAGGCGCCAGCACATAAGCGCTGTTCTCAATGGCACGGGCCCGAAGCAAAGTCTCCCAGTGGGCCTCGCCGGTCACTTGCGTGAATGCAGCGGGAATACATAAAACATCACATCCCTCTGAGGCCAATGCCCGATACAGTTCGGGGAATCGAATGTCATAGCAAATGGATAACCCTACGCGAAACTTCTCCTTTTTATTCCTCGCGATTTGTGGGTTATCATTTTCACTATCTGTCGGATTCCCGGACCATTCTGATTCCTTTAAACCGGAAGGATGATCGCCACTCCGGACATCGCAAAAGGATACTTCCGGTTTGCCGGCTTCCACCAGATCCGACTCCCGGTAATGCTCATCCGAAGAAAGGTCAACGTCAAACAGGTGAATTTTGTCATAACGAGCGATAATGTTCCCCTCCGGAGTGAACATCATGGCCCGGTTATAGACGTTACCTGAAGCAGCTCTGACCGGAAAACCGCCGGCCATCACATAGATCCCGAATTGTCTTGACCAATCCGGAAGAGCTTCTTTCACCGCATTGGAAATTGGTTCGGCCAAACGATGTTTTTCTCGCTCATCTCCCAGAAAAGCGAAATTTTCGGGCAGTGCAACCAGTTGCGCGCCCTGATCGCTGGCCGCTTTAACCAGCTGGTAACACTGATCCATACTGAAATCCAGGTCAGGCTGGCTGTTCATCTGCACGGTAGCTGCAATCATTTTTTCCATTGCGGGCGAGGTTTATCAGTGAAATTTTGGTCTGGGAATGAGTCCTGTTCTACATTCCAACGTTTTTAATCTATTGAAGATATCTGACAGGTCATAATCCTGGTCTTGATAAACAGAAACCTTATGAATAGATGAACAACACATTTTTGTGAGTAATCGGAAGTCACTTTCCGCTACGTCGCTAAACAATCCGAGATTTCGGAAGCGTTTACCACAGTCTGAACATTACGTTTTGATGGAACGGCTTGGCATCACAGGTCAATCCACCTGCACGTAGTAAACGTGGCGTCCAGATAGTCCCTGTCGTTCATATATGTCATGGAGTGGAGTATCAAAATATTGGCGATTGCGTCACTCGGTTTCTCTGCAAGCATTTCCATGAATGCAGGCTGACTCAGCTCCAGGGTTTGACCGACGGACTCATAATAGTCCTGGAAGAGGCCATACGGTTCACAGGCGTAAACCTGCAAGAAAAAAAAATATCCCCCCAATAATAAAACAGCCTTTCATACTTGTGTCTATATAGCGGTTGGTTCCCGGGCTATATGTCTGAATAATTCCCCTTACAAGAAAAGCGCAACGAGGTACTGCAAACCGGGGGGATCGTTGTCTTTGATACCGGTAAAAACATCTTAGGACCTATGCCGCCTACAGTTGCCCTTCCTGCGCGCCTGTTCATCAGCTCTGATTGTGCCGCATCATCAGGCGCTGGCGGACTGGTAACAATTGGCTGCATATAGTAAATTTCCATACCAGTAGCTCATGTGCAAGTTTGTTGTTTTGCGGGAAATATCACTACCCAGTCTAACTTAATCTGCCCGAAAAAATGCGCTCAGACTCAGAAATAAAGACATACAACAGCTTCAACGAGTATTATGCTGATGCGAATGCACCGGTGAGATCGAAACACGATGAATTTCATGTCTTCCGGTTCAGCGAACTGGGTGACGGCATCGTGCAGCGTATGGGCCCTTTTTCTACCGGCTACTACCAGTTTGCCATTGGAAGTGTGGTGGAGGCAAAAGTTGGCG
>SKYY01000214.1 GCA_007127665.1 Balneolales bacterium
GAAGGCAGTGAATCCACCATATGCTTCATCCGGGTCACTGGTGGCAAAATCACCCACGCCGGTAAACGGGTTTTCGGTGCGGCCTTCATCCCATGTAACCGAGAAGAAGTCGGGCAGGGTTTCCAGACTGCCGCGGTACTCGTTGAAATCCTGGGTGTAGGTTACGGCATCATTAGTAAAAGAGAAGCGCTCGTTTTCACTCTGTGCTTTTAGACACAAAGGGACAAGCAATAGTGCGAGAATCGAAATGGAATATTTCATGTGTTTTAAATTTTGGATTCGTAAGGTCAGATAGAATGCCCATGACGTTTTAATCATGCTCCTGTGTGTCCAGGCGCCAGCCCGGTCATGGGCATTTCATATTCTTATCCATGGTTATGGGCTCAGCACAAGCCCGGTTTAGAATTTACAGTTTGACATGATCCTTGATTTACTGTCATTCGTCGATGATCGGCGTAATCGAGATGTTGTTTACAGCCAGGCCGGATCTCATCGATCCTTCATCACCATCCGTATTGGAGAACTGCCAGCGGAACCATCCCGTTGCCCCGGGAGCGAGCGGCCCGATGGTGTCACCGTCTCTTTGAAGTTCCGAGACGTCCACTCTACCGGAAATCGTTGTTCTATTTTCAGCAAGAGAGCCGTTTACTTTCGTGCCCGGAGTTGTTACAGATGAAGGGTTATCCGTCGAAAAAATATCCTCATCAAAAGATTCCGGATGTTCCCGGTCATCATCATATTTCAACCGGATCCGGTTGCGCCGGTCACCGATGAACCAGGCTTCTACATCGTAGCTCACCTCAAACTCGAATATAAACTGATCCGTGTTATTTGTGATTTCTATGAACAAGCGAGCATCACGCAAGTCAACAGGGGCACGCTCCCTTATGCCGAACGAGTAGTCGCCATTGCCGGAGGTATAAGCTGCGAAACCGCCATAGGCTTCGTCAGGATCACTTGTATTTAAGTTTCCGACCCCGGTAAAAGGATTCTCTATTCGGCTATCATCCCATGTCACAGACACACCATCCGGCAAAGATGCCGCAGTGCCCCGGTACGTATTGAAATCCTGGCGAATTTCCAAGCCGCCATTGGTATCTCCATTTGTGTCGCCATTGCCATTGTCATCATCCTGCCGGACGATGTCATCAACGCAGGCTGTTCCCAATAGCAGAAGGGCTATCAGCAAAGTCAGGTTAATATTCTTCATGATTTTTCTTTTTTGTTAATCGCAGTTAAAAATACAGTTATTCTTGCCTTGTAATATTATCTCTATGTTATCACAACTCTATGGAAATTGGGAGCATCCTAAATGCACGCTTCCACACCATTCCAGAGAAAATCAAGGCAAACGCACAAACATTCTTGTCTGGAAATAGCTGTAATTGTTTGGAATAAGATCTCCGTTGCCATCAGCATTGCCATCCATTGTCACAAAAGCGTAGTTGAACTGGAACTTTATGAAACGTTGGGCATAATAGTTGAGTCCAAAAGTAAGTACTCCCTGCTGGCCACCCATTATGCCGGCATCACTGTCATTCAGGTCATAGAAACTGTACCGGACAGCTGCCTGAAGGGCTCCCCAACTGTTGCGTGGATGATCAAAATTGAAAAACTCACCTTCTGATATGAGATAGCCCCTTGATTCGCCGGTCAGGAAGTAAGATGCTTTCACGTATCCACCGTGGAAATTTGCGTTTGGCAGACCATTATCACGGTTAACATTAAATGTTTTGTACTCCGTCTGGATCTGCAATGGACCGTAAACGGCACCAAGCTCAAATCCGTAGCGGGTGTAATTATCCACATTGGTAATCTGGCCCGTATTCAGGAAGCGATGCGAGTCATTGCTGGTAATGCGTGTTTCCGGACGGCCTCTGAGCCGGACTCGATTGTTATTGTCGGCATCCGGCGGACGGATAGACCCCCATACTCCGAGATGAATAATTCTTCTATCTTGCTGAATCGGGGTATAGACCACTCGTCCGTTGAAGCCAAACGCTTCATTATCCTGTTCAAACCGGTTTTGGTCCACTTCCTGTCCATGCACGCCCCATTCCGTGTGGAACCTTCTGGTGTAAAATGTGAAAGCGGCCCCCTTGCGGCGACCTTCCTCAAAAATTGAATCTCCGGAGCGCTCCAGGAAGGTGAGCATTCGGGAGCTTGTAAGCCGTTCAAGACTTGTGGTTTCCTTGAAATTACCAATCTGGAACTCCATGGTCCAGTTCGGGGTACGAACATAGCGCTTTAACCAGAAATCTCGGGCAGTAGCGCCGCTTCCCCTTGCGGCATTAAGGTCAATGTAGGCTTCCCAGTCCCGGTACATGGTGGTCTTGAACTGGATGATTCCACGTCTGAGCTGCATACCATTCTGCATGGGGTTATCTTCATGATTGAAGTAAACAGCAGCATCCCAATACATCCGATGATCAAACCAAATCAACCAGTCCCCTGCTTCATCTTCAAAAACCAGGATCCCTTCCTGGATCTCAGCGGGCTTCAGGATAGCCGAATGGATTTTGGTAGTGTCCAGATCCGAAGCCTGTGCATCAACTCCGATCACCAGAATACACAGCAAACATAATACTTTCGTTATCAGTAGTTTGGTTTTGTTCATATCTACCTCTGTTTATGTCGATTCTTAAACAGGCCGGTTACAGAACCTTTGCAAATTTCATTTATGCAAACTGACTATATCCCGCCCCGAATAACCGTCCAGGTTAATTGTTTTGTAATGGTTTAGCTTGTTTGTATCGATGTTATGACTATCAATGATCTCCACTCGCGACTCTTGCGAAGATTCCTCTTTTTTCACGACCTCCTGCTCAAAGACATTCTGGACAAAGAAGAGGGCCACAAAGCTCAGTGCGGCGGCAATCAGCGGTGTTGTGACCCAGCCGGATGCAATCCTGCCGATGGTGTTATAGTTGATTCCGGTCCGGCCTTTTACCAGTGCCACCCCAATAATCGCACCTATGATGGCCTGGGAGCTGGATACCGGCACCAGCGGAAGTGCCGGAAGTCCGACTGCAAGCAGTATCCGTTCCAGTC
>SKYY01000049.1 GCA_007127665.1 Balneolales bacterium
GGAGGGCATCGCACATCTGCTTGACCACGTAGCGGTCTTTGGCGAATATGGCGCCGGTGAGTGCGTAGGGCGATGTTTCGTTGCAGAGCGCGAGCGTATCCTCAAAATCGGCATCCTTGTAGACGCAGATGGTCAGCACCGGGCCGAAAATCTCCTCCTGCATGGTTTTGAATTGCGGATTGGTGGTGAGGATAACCGTCGGCTCCACGAAATAGCCGACGCTGTCGTCGTATCCGCCGCCTGCAATGATTTCGGCGTCATCGGCTTTCTTTGCGAAATCGATGTACTCCGTGATGCTCTGATAAGCCTTCTTGTCGATCACGGCTCCCATGAAATTGGAGAAGTCGGACACATCCCCCATTTTGATCTTCGCGACCTCTCCCAGGAATCCTTCGCGGAATTGCGGCCACACCGATTCGGGAACGTACATCCGGGAGGCGGCCGAGCATTTCTGACCCTGGTATTCGTAGGCCCCGCGGACGGCGGCCACGATCACCTCGTCGAGGTTGGCGGAGTTATGCACGAAGATGAAGTCTTTTCCACCGGTTTCTCCGACGATGCGCGGATAGCTGTGATATTTTTCCAGGTTGGATGCGATCCCTTTCCAGAGATGATTGAAGGTGCCCTCGGAGCCGGTGAACTGAATGCCGGCGAAATGGGGGCTTTCCACGACGGGATCACCGACCTGTCCGCCCGATCCCGGCACAAAATTTATAACTCCGTCGGGGAGGCCGGCCTCCTTAAGCAACTTCATCACGTAATAATTCGAGTAGACCGAGCTTGTGGCGGGTTTCCAGAGCACGACGTTGCCGCACATGGCCATTGACGTGGGCAGGTTGCCGGCGATGGCCGTGAAGTTGAAGGGCGTTACGGCAAACAGGAAGCCCTCGAGCGGACGGTATTCCACCCGGTTCCACATGCCCCGCGGGGATTCGGGCTGATCCGACATTACGCTTGTCAGGTACCACGCGTTGAATCGGAAGAAATCGGCCAGCTCACCTACCGCCTCGATTTCGGCCTGATGCGGGGTTTTTGACTGACCCAGCATGGTGGCGGCATTGAGGGTGTAGCGCCAGGAACCGGTGAGCAGGTCGGCGGCTTTCAGGAAAACGGCCACACGTTCTTCCCAGGGGGTGGCGGCCCATGCCGGACGGGCTTCCATGGCTGCTTCAATGGCCATGTTGACCTCTTTGCGGCCGGCCTTGTGATGGATGCCCAGTTTGTGCCCATGCTTGTGGGGCATCACAACCGCGGAAGTGGCATCGGTGCGCACTTCCTGTCCGCCTATGATGAGCGGAATCTCGATTTCCTGCGAACTGAGCCGCTTCAACTCGGCCTTCAGTGCATCTCGATCGGGTGTTCCCGGTGCATAGGAAAGATAATGCTCGTTTTTCGGCTCGGGTACGATAAAATTTGCCTGGGTCATGTCTGCTCCTGTTTTTCAATGATTTCTGTATAATTGATTTCGCGCATCTTTACCGGATAAAATAACGGATTGCCATGCTAAGATGCCAATAAATCCCGGTATCAGGACCTGTTCTCAGTATATCCACAGCTTCGTAGTATTAACATTGTTAACATGAACCATTTTTTACGTTTTACATGAAACTTATATCAGAATCATCTTTTATACGTGTATGTACACAATTAAAAGCCCTTCCAATAGTGCTTCCATAAATTTTTTTCGTCTTTTTTTATGAAAGCATTCATTTGCTTGATAAAAGCACCAGAAAAGCGCTATTACATTCAAAATAAAGTTTCCAAATGATGACTACGTTTTTTCAGACACCTGAATCCGGTTAGAAAAAGCCCTTACAGTTTGCAGTAATTTTCAAGCTATATATCTCATATGAACCGGTTATGAACGTATTCATCGGAATTTTAGTTATATTTACTCACGACGTCATAAAGTGAAATAATAACTATAGAAACAAATATCATCTATAACATGTCGTGACACTTTTATGACAGAATATTCCCATATATCACGATACAAACACAGTCATTGGAGGTAAAAACCACTATGAAAAACAATTCCCGCAAAGGAGAACTCGTACTTGCTATTTCCGTCATTGCCCTTCTGGGTGCTGCTGCATTTCTCAATCTGATGAGAGTCGATTACCCGTCGGCGCCACCGTCATCCTTCCATATGAATGAGAGTGTTTGGATGGCCTCATACAGTGAAGCTGATTTTACTTCCCCGGTGATCCGCGAGCTGGTTCGTCAGCTGCAGGAAATATCGCGAGGCGACCGGGACCCGGAGATGCTGCGTCCGGTGATCATCCAGCTTGGCGTGCATATGCGCAAAGACAACGAGCAGGTTCCGCTGGTCGTAGCCGATCTGCTCCGTGATCTCGCCGTTGAGCATCCCGCCAGGGACATCCGCCTGATGGCCTATTCCACCATGATCAATGCCCTCCAGAAAGAGGCCGGTGAGGACAGCATGGCAATAGGTTTCGCCTCGCGCTGATAACAATCGACTGACCAGTCGGATTCTTGTGGCTAAATCAGGTTTGATGTCGGCATCTGCGAGGTGCCGTTTCCAAATCAAATAGCGCAAAACTTGCCTATTTTCCGCGGTTTATGTAATCCTTGCGCTGCGGCTCGGGCAGTCTCTCGATAGCGTAGCGGAGCATGGTGCGTGGCATTCGGTGGCTGTGCTGATCGAGGAACGATATCAGCACATCCGGGCTGCGCTTGCCGGCTTCGCGAAGCATCCAGCCGACTGCCTTGTGGATCAGGTCGTGCGCATCAGATAACAGCATCCGCGCCAGCTGCATCGTATCCTCAAAATCATCCTGCCGGATGAAATGCAGCGTCGACAGTATGGCCAGGCGCCGCTCCCACAGGTTTTGCGACCTCGCCCACTCGTAGAGCAGGTCGCGCGGACGGTCCTGCAGCCATGCGCCGACGACATTGGGCGCGGTCACATCCACCAGATCCCAGTTGTTGATCCATGGGACATGGGCAACGTAGAAGTTGAACAAAGCCTCTTTTTGTTCCGGTGTGGATTTGGGGTAGCGGTATGTCAGTATGAGCA
>SKYY01000172.1 GCA_007127665.1 Balneolales bacterium
CGTACGACACGCCGCTCAAGCCGTTCGGCGGATCTTCGCAGATCGCCTGGCATCCATCGGGTACCAAAATTGCCTACACATCCAAAAAAATGGGCCGTACCGAATCCGCCTTCAGCACCAACTCCGACATCTACTTGTACGACCTCGAGACCGGGTCCACCCGCAACCTGACCGCCCCCAACCCGGGCTACGACCGCTATCCGGCCTTCAGTCCCGACGGTACCTCCATGATCTGGAACCGCATGGTCACGCCGATGTACGAATCGGATCGCTACCGTCTCATGCAGATGACGTTGGAGACCGGTGACATCCGCGAGCTCAGCACCGGCTTTGACGGCAACATGAACAGTGCGGCCTGGAACCACGACAGCAGCCGCATCTACTTCCTCAGCGGCACCGAAGCCACCGTGCAGCTTTTCGAGCTCAACATGCTGGCCCGATCGGCCTACCCGCCGGTGCGGCAGCTGACCGAAGGCATCCATGATTTCACATCGTTCGAGCCGGTCGTGCGTGACGGGGAGCACTTCATTATCGGCTCACGCATGTCCATGTCCGCTCCCAACGAGCTTTTCCGGGTGGATGCGGCCGGCGGCGGGATGACGCAGCTTACCCATATCAATCGTGAGATTCTGGCCGACGTCACCATGGGACGTGTCGAAAAACGCTGGGTGACCACTACCGATGACAAGCAGATGCTGGTCTGGGTGATCTATCCGCCCGGCTTTGATCCGGGCGAGAGCTATCCAGCCATTCTCTACGCTCAGGGCGGGCCGCAGGGAACGGTGAGCCAGTTCTTCTCCTATCGCTGGAATTTCCAGGTGATGGCCGGGGCCGGCTACGTGGTGGTGGCGCCCAACCGGCGGGGGTTGCCCTCGTTCGGCGAAGAGTGGAACCGCCAGATCAGTGGCGACTGGGGCGGTCAGGCCATGCAGGACCTGCTGTCGGCCATCGATAATGTCAAGGAAGAGCCGTTTGTGGATGAGGACCGCCTGGGTGCGGTAGGGGCCAGTTTCGGGGGATATTCCGTGTTCTGGCTGGCCGGTAATCACGAAGGACGGTTCCAGACCTTCATCTCACATGCCGGGGTGTTCCACCTGGAGGCGATGTATGGATCCACCGAGGAGATGTTCTTTGTGACCTTTGACCTGGACGGGGCGTATTGGGACGAACCGCGTCCTGTCAGCTACGACCGTCACTCGCCGCACCTCTACGTGCGCAACTGGGATACGCCCATGCTGGTGATCCACGGCGAGCTGGATTATCGCGTACCGGTGACCGAAAGCATGCAGGCGTTCACGGCGTTGCAGGCGCTGGGGATAGAAAGCCGGCTGCTGCTGTTTCCGCAGGAAAATCACTGGATCCTGTCCCCGCAGAACAGTCTGCTGTGGCACAGTGAGTTTTACAACTGGCTGGATGCGTACCTGAAATGATAGAAGCGAGCGTTGCAGCTGGCTGGATACGTATCTGAAATGATAGAAGCGAGCGTTGCAGCTGTCTGGATACATATCTGAAATGATAGAAGCGAGTGTTGCAGCTGGCTGGATACGTATCTGAAGTGATAGAAGCGAGTGTTGCAGCTGGCTGGATACGTATCTGAAGTGATAGAAGCGAGAGTTACAACTGGCTGGATACGTATCTGAAACAGGACGCAATTGTTGCGTGGAGTCACATCAGATGTTCCGTATCCGCAGGATCACGAACTCCGGCAGGGCCCGGACGGCAGCCATGATATACCGCATTTTGGATCCGGTGTAGATTTTGTGGCGGCCTTTTTTCCAGGCTTTGTAGATGTCCCTGCCGGCAGTTTCAAGGGGTGTGGCGCCAAACTTGGCAGTGCGTCCGGCCACCATTTTGGTCGGGACGAAACCGGGCAGAACGGTGATTACCCGTGCACCAGACGGCCAGAGCCGGTGACGAAGTCCATCCAGGTAGACGGTCAGGCCGGCTTTGGAAGCGGCATAGATATAGCTGCTATGGCGTCCGCGTTCACCGGCCACGGAGCTGATGCCGATAATGGTGCCGTGTCCGCGCTCTTCAAAGTCTGCGGCAATCGGTTCCAGGATGCTTACGGCTCCGAGCAGGTTGCTGTCCAGTGTGTTCCGGGCAATATCAAACTCTTTCTGGGCTTCCTTCTGGTTGTTGAGTACGCCAAAGGCCTGGATTACCACATCCGGTTTGGGATCCAGTTTTTCGTAGAATTGGCGATGGGTATCAAATGCCAGAGCGTCGAACGGTTCGGCCCGCACCGAGACCTTATGGCGTTTGGCCATAATACGGGCTTGCTCTTCGGCTTTTTCAAGGTTTCGGGATGCCAGGATGATGTCGGCATTTTCATGTTGGGCGAACTTCTCCGCAGCGGCAAGTGCGATTTCGGAGTTGCCGCCAAGTACAAGTACCAGCATGTCAGCAACCATAAGGATGTGGTTATTCAGAAAACGGTATGATAAAGGGATATGGACCGATCATTTGGCCCGATCAGTTGCGTAAAAAAAGCAGGGAGCTTGTGACGCATACGAGTGCCGGGTGTTTGTGCAGTGAAAAGTACGGCACAAGGTGAACATTGTGTCATCTCAGCTTGCCTATGGGCATGATATAGAGCGGGTATTCCCCATCATCCAGTTGCAATACGTCGCTTACTCCGTCGTCACTGAAAGCACCGATCACCACGGTTCCGATTTCAAGTGGAACACTTTGGAGGTAGACATTTTGCGCCACGTGTCCTGCCTCCATGTACATATAGCGCATGGCGCGATCGCGGTAGCGCGGTTCGATGCGGCTGAGAACACCGGTGATGACGAGGACGACCGGGGCCTCGGTAATCGATTCCTGACCCAGTGCCACGCTTTGCAAATTCTGCCGGAGATCGCCTTCAATTATCTGTTCCAGCACGTGGTCATCGGGAAGATAGCGGTAGGCACCCTCCGCGATATCATCGGTGCCGGTAATCAGGAAATAGAGTTCCATGGGGAAAGTGGCTCCGGCGGACGGAGCGGTGCGGAAGCCCCGTGTCTGATCGGTAATCCCCTGGGCTGACCATGCCAGCTGCCCGATCTCAACAAGGGTGAGCTGTGTGGAAGCATATTCGCGGACGGATCTTCGTTTCTGCAATGTTTCCTCGAGGGAGATATCCCCGCTCAGGTTTGGTTCGGGCAATGTTATGGTGGTCATGTTTCCGGTCTCAAGGTTTGAGTCGTGGGGAGAACAGGCCGGAATGAACAAAAGAATCCCGATAAGCAAAAGACTCATGATATACCACCCTTCAGCTTTATTAATGGATGTTAGAATCTTCCGTGTACCTTATGATAAGATTCTCAGCATCAATGTGCCAGTATGATCATTGGCAGGAATCTGCCCGAAGATGCAGATGTTGGTGGAGTCACACTGGTTTTATCAGGAAGCTCTTTTGAGTGTAAAAGAGAATGTGCTGCCTTTATTCTTTTCGCTTTGCACCCAGAGCTGCCCGCCATTTTCCCTGATAAAGTCCTGGGTAAGCATTAATCCGAACCCGATTCCTTTTTCACCCTTGGTACCGGCTCTGCGATATCCGCCCATAGCAGAGAGCACCTTCTTTTGTTCTTCTTCGGTCATACCAACGCCGGTATCCCTGACGGAGATCACATAACCACCGTCTTCTTCATGCACCGTAATCGTGACCTCGGAATCTTCCCCGGAAAACTTCACGGCATTTGAAATGAGATTTCTAAGTATCGTAAGAATCATGTTTTTGTCGCCAAGTACGTAAACATCCGGAGGACAGTGGTTTTGCAGTCGGATAACTTTTGATTCGGCAGAGATCTGAATTGTACTTATAGCTTTATTTACCAATTCCTGCAAATGCAGACGATCTTTTTGAGGTTTATGATTTCGTCTTTTGGCGCTGGCCCATTCCAAAAGATTTTCAAGGAGTTGGAAAAGATTTTTTGATGATTCAAGGACCATCAGACTGATCTCCTGATTCTCTTTGTCGTTGCTCTCACTGAGCTTCTCAGAAAGATATTCCGAGAAACCGAGAATGGTCATGAACTGTCCCCGAAGATCGTGAGCAAGTACCGAGTAAACCCGTTGCTTCTCGTTCATCTCCTGTTTGAGCTGAGCGTTGCGTTTCTTGAGTTCATCCGTCCGTTCTGATACCACCTGCTCAAGTTGCAGATTACGTTTGCGAATGGCCTGTAACCGATACCGGAATACGGCAAAGAGCATTATGAGGCCGGTAATGATTATCAGGATCCGGAACCATGCGGTTTTCCAAAAGGGTGGTACAATCACAACAGTCACAGCGGTACCCTCCTCATTCCATACACCGTCGTTATTGGAGGCCTTGACTCGAAATCGGTACGTTCCCGGGTTAAGATTTGTGTAGGTAGCGCTTCGATGAGTGCCGCTTTGAATCCAGTCGGAGTCAAACCCCTCCATCATGTATGCATATTGGTTCTGCTCGGCTTTCGTAAAGTTGAGCGCGATGAACTCAAAGGAGATAACATTTTGCCAGTGCGCCAGTTTTATCTCATCGGTCAGCATAATGTGCTGTTCCAGCGGAGAATCCGGCTGACTGGTGGTTACGGATTCATTAAAAATTTTAAAATCCGTGATATAAACAGGCGGGATGTGTGGATTGGTTCGAAGGCTGTCCGGATGGAAAAGGTTGAAACCGTTCATCCCTCCAAACAGAAGTTCGCCGGTGCTTAACCGGAATCCGGCGTAAGGTGTGAATTCGTATCCTTGCAGGCCGTCCCGCTCCCTGAAATTATGAAGCTCGAGTGTTTCCGGATGAAGTTGCGTCAACCCCTGCACAGATCCGATCCACAGATTGTGATCTTCATCGGCAGCAATGGAGCGAAGTTCATTATGAGGAAGTCCATCCTCGGCATCAACTACAGCAAAATTATCTGACTCCGGTTTATACAAGGCCAGCCCTTTCTCAGTGGTGAACCACAAACGGCCGAGTCCATCTTCGGTAATCTGTCGGATGGTAGATCCCGGGATGCTGGTTGAGTCGTTATCATCGGCCCGGTAACGCCGGAAGGTTCCTGCATGTTTTTTTTCTGAGGGAAGCTTACTAAGCCCATTCAGACTGGAAAACCACAGATTATTCTGGCTGTCTTCAAAAATGTGCAATACAAAATTTGAAACTATGCTTGTAGAGTCGTCGGAATCAGTATGGTAATGCAACAATTCACCTGTTTCCAGGTTGAGCCGGAAGACACCACGTCGGAGTTCAGCCACCCAGAGATAGGGATGTTCGTTATCGAAATGCAGGTCGAAAGAGTTCTTGAACGAGGTGGATGATATGCCGTACTTATCCTCCAGGGATATAAAAGATCCCTTGCGTTCATCATGCAGCATTTGTATGCCACCGTTGTAAGTGGCTACCCAGAGACGTTCCTCAGGATCATGGGTGATGCTTATTACAGCATCGGAAAGTATGCTTTCAGGATCATCGGGCTTGTGCTGGAATGCTTTGAAATAGCCTGAATCCCTGTCGAAATAGTTGAGTCCGCCGCCATCTGTGGCGATCCAAATGTTACCATTTTTATCCTCTTGAAAATCGCGGATAATATTATTGCTGAGACGGTGGCTGAATCGTGAGCGCGTGTGGTAGTGCTGGAACCCCAAAGCAAAGGGGTCTGAAACATTCAAACCAGCCAGTGCGGTACCGACCCAGATCCTGTCGTTGCTATCATGGAAAATAGCGGATACCGAGGGATGGGAGAGGCTGTGGGGATCGTCCGGGTCACTGTCATAATGGTGGAATATATCATGTTCATAGTCGTAAAGATGCAGTCCGCCATTGTCGTTTCCAAGCCAGAGCTGACCTTTAGGATCCACATACATAGTATAAATGTGATTATTCTCGAGTTTTTTCGGTTCGCCGGGTTTGTTGAGGTATCTGACAAATGTGGTACTGCCGTCCGGGTGATTAACCAACCGGTTGATACCTTGAAAATGAGAACCAACCCAAATACGGCCCATTTTGTCCTGAACTACGCCGGTTGTCTGATTGGTGGATAACGAATTCGGGTCTTCCGGATCGTGAAGGAACCGGGTGGTCTCATTGGTGCGGCTATTAATCCGCAGCAAGCCATTTTTTTCAGTTGTTGCCCATATGTAATCCTGATTACAAACAAGAATGTTGGTGATATCATGAGTGGTCAGTGGCTCATAGGGGACAAAAACATCATGTTTTCGGTCGAGGTAATAAAGACTGTGATGTCCGCCGGCTACCCACAGGGTTCCCTGGTGGTCTTCGGTTATCGTGCGCACTATGCGGAATGTGCCATTTCCGGTGGGGTCGGTAAGTTCGTAACGTACAAAATCATCGGTTTCCCATTGGTAACGGCTCATGCTGCTACGGCCGCTTATCCAAATGTCTCCTTTTGCATCGACGTAAATACTGCCTACTACATTATCGCTCAGTGTATTGGTTTTCAGGGAACTGTGGTAGTGCTGGAATTGTACACCGTCAAACCGGTTCAGGCCGCTGTTTGTCCCCACCCAGATGAAACCCAATGTGTCTTCTGCAATAGCGGTGACCGTATTGGTCGTCATTTGGAACGGTATATGCTCAAATTTAAGCTCTGGTTTGGTTTGTGACAGCACCCTGGTTGAAGGGACCAGCAGAGCAAGGCCAAGCAGGACTAAAGCTATTGTCGATATGTTTTTTTGGAAAAATAAAATCATTCTTGGCTGAAATTAGTCGTTACAGCGTGGGAGAAACGAAATAATAAAGATCAAATCATGTATTGTTCTGTTTTCAGGCAATAACCATACCACTTCAATTAGAATATTCTTGTTATTCACAGTGAGCATTGTCTTATTGAATGGTTTTTCCGGGATTTATTCAAAAAAGGAAGTGATAGCACGTCATATGTTGAATTACATGGTATTTACTTGTGTATAAAACGCTGATCCATTTTACTTTAGGGGAAAGTCCAGCCGGAAAACAGTTCCTGATTGGTTGGATTGATATGAATATTCACCATAAAGCTGTTCCGCCAGAACCTGAATGATCTTCAAACCAAGGGAGTTGCTTGATTCTGTAATTTCATTTTTATGGGTCATGAATTCTCGGGGAAGCTCGTTGCCATCATCCAGTATCTTCAGAAAAACCAAATCTCTATCGGCCTGAAGTTTGCAGGTAATCAATCCTGTTTTCCTGTTTTTGAAGGCGTACTTCAAAATATTGGTGACCACTTCATTCACTATCAATGAGCATGGTATTGCTTGCAGTACAGAAAGAGTGACAGGGGAGCAATCGAAGGCTACGGATACGTTGGTTTCGCAGGGAGTAGCTTTTATGATAGAATCAACAAGGGTTTGAAGATTGTCGGAAAAGTCCAGTTGAGAAAAGTTTTCATTGCGGTAAAGCTGTTCATGTATTGCAGCCATGGCACTTATTCTGCCAACACTGTTCATGAGTTGATCCTGCAGGTCCTGGTTTGCACTCTGCATTGCCTGCAATTGTAACATGCTGGAAATAACCGCCAGGTTATTTTTTACCCGGTGATGAATTTCTGCAAGCAGGATTCCTTTTTCCTTAAGAGACCCAAGTATCAAGTTCTCTTTTGCTTTTCTTTCTTCATCAATGATCACATTGGAAACCTGATCTGTCATTGCCATAGTGAAGTTCATTTCATCAGGTGCCCAGTTTTTGTCTTTGGATTTGCTATAGGCACCAATGAAACCAATAATTTCCCCTGAGAGGTAAATGCCTGACAACAAAGCTGAAGAAGCGTCTTCGGGAATAATATCGGCTGCCAGCAACTCTTTGATTCGTGAGTCATGTCTGATGTCGGGAGAAACAAATATTCGGTTCAGCTTCAAATGTTGCAGAATGCCTGTAAACCGGTGTTCCAGCCGGGCCATTTTATTTTTGAACGCTATTTTGCCTTCTTGAAAGGTGCTCTTGCAGGAGTAAAGAGCGTCATTTTCTATCCAGATGATGGCAGTGTCACAAAACAGTGTCTTGACTATTACCCGGGAAATAGCCCGCAAGCGCTGCTCTCTTGCAGATTCAGCCAATCTTTTGTTAGAAGAAAGATAAGATATTGCTTCTCTTTGTTTCTGGGCGCGGTCTTTTGCTTCCTGTAATTCCGTAATATCCGTTGATAAGCCACCAATACCGCGATATAAGCCAGCCGTATTGGTCAAGGGAAAGGTATGTGTCAGAAAATGGCGGATGCCGGCGTTCGTACTAACCTTGCGTTCCTTAACCATGGACTTGTTTGTTTCAATAACGATCTTGTCATTTTCATGCACATACCTTGCTGTTGATTCGTCAAGGAGATCAAACTCGTTTTTACCGATTATATCGGAATTATCAGAGCAGAAATGTTTCCTGAATTCTTTATTGACCAGCAGGTAGCGGCCTTCGTTGTCTTTTATGAATATCGGTGCGCTAACCCTGTCTGTAAAAGCATGAAGCAATTCACGACTTTGTTCAGACGCGATTTGAGCCCGTTTCAGATCGTTGATATCTTGAACGCTCCCATACACTTTTACACAGGCATCGTTATGGAACTCTGGTTCACCAATAACCCGAACCCATTTTTTGGTGTTTGCGGCCGTTGTTATTTCCAGTTCCAGATCGAAAGATTCCCCGTTATTTACGGCCGCTTCCATAGCACTGGAGATCACTTCATGCCCATTTTTGTCGGAAAAGAATGACATGGTTTGAGAGTAGCTTGCCGCTGTATTGCTGCCGGTTTCAAAAATTTCCCGGGCTATGTTAGACCAGTAAAAAGTCTCTTCCTGGATATTGCTTTCCCAGCGTCCGATTTTAGCCACCTTGTAGGTTTTTTCCAGCAGGTTTTCTGTTTCAACCTGCTTGCTTATATCTGCCATGACAGCATAATAACCTTCTGTCCTGTCGTCGATGACTATTGGGATTCTCGTAATTACAATAGCAACAGTCCTGCTGCTCTTGGCTGAAAGCCCGGTTTTGAATGTATTGCTGGTGGTTTGACCCGGATTAAAGAAAAAGTCTTCAAATGAAAGCCTGTCACGTGGACGGATAAGTTTTGAGATGTCGGATCCTAAAAGCTGTTCTCTTTTGTATTGCGTGATATGTTCGACGACATAATTGAGATCCGTTATTTTACCAGCCAGGTCAACGGATAGCACACCATCAGGATGATGCTCAAACAATGACCGGAATGCTTGTTCGCTTCGCTCAATTTTTTTCTGGTAGTTGTATCGTGTGGTGTTGTCTTCAATTATGCCAATACCTCCCAGAACCCGTTGATCTTCATCTAAAACTGGTGAGAAAAGTGCTAAAACGGGGGTGGTTTTCGCGCTGTCGGAAGTGACTGATCGGTATAGTCCGTCGTATTCAGCTTCCTTTCCATCAAGAACCTGTTCAATTGCCGCTACAATGTTTTTATCCGGAAGCGATAGCAAAGGTAAACCAATAAGCCGCTCCTTTCGGGAGCCAAGAATAGTGACAAATTTCTCATTGCACTCCGTGATGATCCCCCTATGGTCAAAATAGAGTATACCTGTGGGCGATTTGCTGAAAATCAGCTTGTATTGTTCACTCAATGCAGCAGTGCCAGATATCCTGTCATCACAGATATTGCCTTTTGGCTGGCTTAGAAGTGCAGCGGCCTTCATATATGGGTAATTATAAATGGCTATTCTCCGGGTTCTTGCATCTATTATCGGACGACTTATGAATAGTTTTAACTTTTTTTAGCAAGGGAGAAGTTAGAATGGGCTTTTTTTATTGTTATCTTGTCCATGCGTAAAACAGAAAAGGCATAATTAAGGGTGCGAATTCCGGCCCTAACCCTACGATCTAAAAATAAAGTACTAAATTTTATGGAGTTATTTGTTCAGGGAAAAGTCGCAGAAATACTGGAAGAGCAATCAGGAGAAGGAAGAAATGGCCCATGGCGCCGGCGTGATTTCATCCTTGAGATGGACGACCGCTTTTCGCGGAAGGTCTGCATCTCCCAATGGGGCGATTCGATCGACAACGACCCCGTGTCCGTCGGTGAAACCATCAAGGCGCACATTAACCTTCAGAGCCGTGAATACAACGGCCGGTGGTACACCGATGTCCGCGCATGGCGCATTGAAAAGGATGGCGGGGAGCCCGGTGCAGTCGGATATCCGGATGAACCGGGCTTCGGCGATCAGGACACCAGCCGACAGGACACCAGCCAATCCGGAAGCCGGCCGGCCTCGCAGGACCCGGGTTCAAAAAACAATTCCATGATCGATGGCGATCTGGATGATGTTGACGACGATCTGCCCTTCTGAATCTGTTTGCCTGCAAGTTATCGCAGTTTCCCGGAATGTATACTTAACCTCAGGCGTTACAATTACAGCATCGTTTCTATTGCGATGAAGGTAGCACGTTTTCAGCTGCCCTGTCCGCCTGTGAGCGGATCACCCAGGTTCCTCTCAGCCGGATTTGGGGTGCACGACAATTTATTTTGCAGTTAAACGCATCCAAAAGAAATCCTATGACAGATCAAGTAAAGGAAACGCGCACGAAATGGCACAATCTTGAGGTGGATGCCGTTCTCAAGGATCTTGACACATCAAAGAGCGATGGACTAAGCCAGGAGGAAGTAAAGAAACGGCTGGAAAATTACGGGGAAAACAAGCTGCCCGAAAAGAAGGGGAAGCACCCGATAATGCAGTTTCTGTCGCATTTCCACAATGTGCTGATTTACGTGCTGCTGGTCGCGGCAGGTGTCACGGCCCTGATGGAACACTGGATTGACACCTTTGTGATTCTGGCGGTGGTCATTGCCAACGCGCTCGTCGGATACATCCAGGAGGGAAAAGCGGAGAAAGCGCTGGAAGGGATCAAGAAGATGCTCTCGCTGGAAGCGCAGGTCATGCGCGACGGAAAAAAGCAGAAAGTGAATGCCGAGGAACTGGTGCCGGGGGATATCGTTTTGCTCAGGTCGGGGGACAAAATTCCGGCTGACGTACGTATCCTGGAGGTGAAGAATTTCCGGGTGGAGGAATCACCGCTGACCGGGGAGTCGACCGATGTCAAAAAAGCTACGGATCCGGTGGAAGAGGATGCCGTGGTCGGCGATCGCCTGAACATGGGCTTTTCCGGGACCATGGTCACTTATGGCACTGCAACAGGAGTGGTCGTGGAGACCGGTTCGAATACCGAAATCGGCAAGATAACCGAAATGATCTCCGAGGTAGAGGAGTTCACCACACCGCTGCTGCAGAAAATCGACAAGTTTGCAATCCGGCTCTCGGTGGTAATCCTGGTCTTTGCCTCCAGTTTCTTTGCTTTTGGATTCTTTTTCCGCGATTACGAGATCATGGAGCTGTTCATGGCGACCATTGGCGTGATTGTGGCGTCGA
>SKYY01000212.1 GCA_007127665.1 Balneolales bacterium
CAGGGTTGTCTGTACAGGCAGGAACGTTGCTGCAAGCATGAGCGGCAGGCTGGCCAAAAGCGGTATCAGTATGGAATTGAAAAGGCGCATGACATTGGAAAGGCGTTTGTTTGTAATTGTAGTCATGAGTTTACTGGGCTATGTTCATTCATGGATTGGATGGAGGTAAAGTATAACTGAAAGCAATATAAAAACAATAGCTTCCGGAAAAACCTTTTATCACATCTTGCAAATTGTGACGTGCGTTGTCAGATGCGCGGCCTGTAATAGTGTGGCATGTGATACATGATTCGTGAACTGTGAAATCTGAAGTAGTAAAGGTGTAATTTGATGCGTGGACTGTAAGTTGTGAGGGGGAAAGGTGCAGTATGATGCGTGGAGTCTAAGTTGTGATGTATCAAGAGTGCAGTTTGACAGGTGAGTGTTGCTCCTGTTTACAGAGATCGTATCTTTACGAAAGTTGCATCGTGTCTTGACGTAAGTTGCGAGGGAATTAGAAGGGGGTCGAACGGAAAAAACGGGTTATCATGATGTACCTTATTTCAGCACTGCTGGCATTTGCTCAGATTCTTCCGGTGGATGGAAATATGGCATTCGGGGATGGGACTTCTGTCAGACCGGGGGATGTCTCAAGTTCTACCCCTCATTGTCCGGATAGCATTTTTACCGGGACAGCGGTGGTTGCCATACCACATGATCATCCAAATATCACGTTTGAAGGGGCCTTTTTTATTACGCACGGCGATTCGGCAACAAGACTGGACCGATGGACCGAGGAAGTGATCCGTCACCCGGACTCAGGGCTGTCACCGGCATCGCGTCCCTTCGCCCGGACCCAAAGCGGGGTACAGATCCGTTTTGTGACGGAGAGCCCCTGTGTTAAAGTTCGTTTTACCGAGCGGGAGGGAGCGGCCAAAACCGGGCTTAAGGCAATGAAATCACCGCCCTCGAGTCTGCTTGATAAGGAATCTGCCCCGGATATGCATAAGGGAGCAGGGTTTCGGATCCGCGTGGATGGCAAGACGGTAGCCTATGCGGATACCACGGTTTTTACCTTTTCCACCCGGGGGGGAATTGCGACGACCGGTATTGGCGAGTCCGGACAAACGGGGCCGGAATCAGCAAAACCAGAACCTGAGAGGGTCGGCTCCAATGAAAACGGGTCGGTTGTCCCGCGTATGGTGGAGATTGCATTGCCGAGCATGCATGGAGTGGATTTTTCGGGTTTGAAGCTGCAGAAAGGCAGCGGTCTGCACAAGGGCGTGCAGAAGTCAGCCCCGAATATTCCAAATGAGCCGTCCCGTGATGCTCCACAAGAGTCAGCCCCGAATGTGATAAAGGAGCCAACCCTGAATGCTCCAGCTGCGCCGGTTCGAAGACCGGTCTATGTCGCCATTGGCAATTCGATTACCCACGGAACAGGCCACCAGCCAGCGTCCTATGATACCTGGCCCTTTCGCCTGGCTGAAGCAATGGATTGGGAGCTGGTGAATCTGGCTGTAGCCGGAGCACATATCGGTCCGGCTGTTGCCGATTTGCTTTACGGGCAGCGTGTGGATGTGATCACCATCCTCAAAGGGTTCAATGACTGGATGTTCGGTGAAAGAAGTCTTTTGGATACGGTGGCACGTTTTGAACAGTTGCTCCGGGATATCCGGCTGCATCAGCCGGAAGCGCAGATTTTTGTCATCACACCATTGCATACTAACCGCGGAAGCCCGGCAGGAGCTGCAACCTTTGGCCTGTCCGATCTGCGCAACTCGATAGCAACCGTTGTCCGGGAGCATGTTGAAGCAGGCGATAGGCGTATCCATCTGCTGGATGGGTGCAGGCTCTCCGACGATACCATGTTGATGGATGGCATCCACTTGTCCGCGGAAGGTGCGGAACGTTTTGCAGCGCAGGCAGAAAAAGAAATCCGTGCCCGGAAAAAGAGCATCAGAAAAAGAGCAGATGAGCCATAAGCGCGATGATGGGCAGGGTGACCAGGGTGCGCACCAGGAAGATGACAATCAGTTCCCAGAGGTTCAGTGGGATTTTGGATTTGATGATGAGTGCGCCAACCTCGGACATGTAGATGAGCTGGCTGACTGAAAGTGCGGCAACCACAAAACGGGTGAGGTCGCTTTCGATGCCTGCGGCCAGTACGGCGGGCAGGAACATGTCGGCGAAACCGACGAGTGTGGCCGGAGCGGCGGCGCTCGCATCGGGTATCTGCAGCAGTGTGAGCAGCGGGATCATCGGCCAGGAGAGCCAGGTGAACAGGGGGGTATATTCGGCCGTGATCAGCGCAATAATCCCGATGGCAAAGACCAGCGGGAGCAGTGAGAAGAAGATGTCGGCCACATTGGTGAGCGAGTGGCGCACGAGCTGTTTCGGTCCCGGGGCTGCACGTGCCCGGTCCATGGCCTTGTACAGAGAGTCCGTGATCACATTAGGATGATAGCGCTTCTCTTCAATCAACTGGCGTCCCACCGGCTCGTAATAGGTATCCGGTTTGCGCGAAAGTGGAAACAGCCTCGGCACGATCACGGCGGCAAGCAATCCGGAAACCACCACGGTGGCATAATACTGCAGGAACATGTGTCCGAGGTCCACGAAATGGATGATCACCAGGCTGAAGGCGATGGAAACGACTGAGAAGTTGGTGGCGATGACGGCTGATTCGCGCCGGTTGTAAAAACCTTTTTCGTACTGCTGCATGGTGATGAGCACGCCAACGGTGCCCGATCCGAACCAGGATGCGGTCGCGTCGATGGCACTGCGTCCGGGCAGGTTGAAGATGAAGCGGAACGGCTTGCGGACCAGCGAGCCGATGAACTCCATGAAGCCGTAGTCCACCAGAAACGGGAGAAAAAGTGCGGCGAACAGGAAAAACGCCAGCAGCACGGTGATCAGCTCGTTGAGCATGAGTCCGCCGGTATCGTCGGAGATCAGGAACTCCGGTCCGATCTGCAGCAGGGTCAGCGTGGCCAGGACCGCACCGGCCAGGCGCAG
>SKYY01000100.1 GCA_007127665.1 Balneolales bacterium
AGTCCGTCCTGCACATTTTGCAGCCGTTTGCCATCAATCTGGTGGATGCGACCGGGCAGATCAACTCGCTGATCTACCAGAATACGCCCAGCGACAAATTCATCAGTTTTTTCTGGGGGCGGTTTCATCACGAAAAGCGGGTTTTGAGGTATGTGAACGCCGGTCACAATCCACCCATACTGTTACGTAAGGGAAGCGAGCCGGAACTTCTTTCTGAGGGTGGCGTGCTGCTTGGCGCCATGCCCACCATGATGCCCTACAAGGAACAGGAAGTGCCGCTGCAGAAAGGAGACGTAATCGTGATGTACACCGACGGTGTCACCGAAGCCATGAACGGGGATGAGGAGTTTGACGAGCATCGTTTGATCGCCTGCGTGCAAAAGCGGCTGGATCAGCATCCCGAAGAGATCATGAAGGGTATTATCAGCGAGGTCACGGCTTTCTGTGACAACCAGTTTACCGATGATCTGACCCTGATCGTCTGCAAGGTTGAATAAGGCAGGACTATGGCCATTTGTCAGCGGCTGGTGACCGCGTTGTCCATGCTGCGCTCGCGAAAGTGGGCGGCCAGCTCGGCAATGGCGTGATAGCGGCCATAGCGGTTCATGATATCTTCAACATAGTTGACCGTCTCAACGCCCCTTTTGAACCCGAAGCGCGCATGCTGGTAATATTTGCGGTGCATCAGCCGGAGCAGTGCGTCGGCCACGTTTTCCCACTCGTCCGGATCATTGCCCAGGCGGGCTGCCAGGTGTCGGGCGTCGGCGATATGCCCCATACCGACATTGTAGTTGGCCAGGGCCATGGAGTAGCGATTAAGCGAGTCCAGATGCGCGTACCGGTTCAGGTGCTTTTGAAGGTAGCGGACACCTTCGCGGATGTTGATTTCGGGATCGTAAAGGAGCGCTTCGTCCTCGACACGTGAGAAACGCGGGATGATCTGCATGAGTCCGACAGCGCCGGCCCAGCTTCGGGCATTCGGATTGAACTGCGACTCCTGTGCCATCACGGCAAGCACCAGTTTCCAGTCGATGCCCGCTTCCTCAGCAATATCCCGGACAAGATCGTCATAAGGCGATATGTACCCGGTATGGATCATGTCGAAAGACCGGTCGCGGAACCGGGTTGCCTGGCGTTCGTCCTCAAAATAGCGTCGCCGCAGCACATTCAGGAAAGCGGAACGCAGAACACGGCCGTCGGATTCACGGATGCGGAAGTGCTCCGCCATGAATTCATCCATTTTCTCCTTGAGCTGAGGCGCATTTCGGCGCACTCCCCATGCCACGGTATCCTGCTCGGCAAGAATGAGTCCGGCCTGAACACCGTCGATATAGTTGGATGCGACCCGGAACAGATTATCGTCGGCTACGGTGGCCTGAATACGTCCTTCCGCCACTTCATGTATCAGCGCCTCGGTGTTCCAGTCTTCACTGACAATATCAATTGTGATGTTGAGACCCTGGTCACGCAGCTGTTGAAGCGTGGTATAATAGGAGCTGCTCTGGCGAACGCTGACGGTAAGCCCGTCCAGATCCGAGAGCTCCCTGACCGGTTGTTGACCGCCGGCCTGCACCAGCACCTGGTTTACGAAATTGTACGGATTCGAAAATTGGATATGGGGAGTTCGGTCTGGAGTGATTGCGTAGTTGCCGGCTATGAGATCCCCGTCACCACGATTGAGCAATGTTATCGGATCATCATCGGTGCCCTGCAAAATCACTTCTACCTTCAGACCATGTTCCTCGGCGAACCGGGAAACCAGCTCGAACTCAAATCCGCGATCGATGCCACGATGAAGAAAATAGGAACTTGAATTGTAACGGGTGATCATCCGGATGGTACCGCGATCCTTGATCTCCTCAAAGTCAACTTCGACAGGTTCGGGGTAGCTCACCACAGGAGGCTCTTCGTGCTCCCTGCAACCGCTAAAGCCGCCCAAAATGAGGACCGGCAGGAGAAGATACAGGAATACCCTGCTAATATGTGTTTGTGATAACTTCATAATTTCGGAACATCTGCAAATAGACCTTTTGTGGATGCCCCTGAGCAATCATATAACTCTGTTTTCAGTCTTTATCTGTTGTACAACGATGATGATATGTTATCAAACAAAAATGCGGCTGATTTCGTTTTTTTTCTACTTGAAATATACGCAACAAAATCTGTTTTTGTTACACTTAATACGTTAGAGTTTCTTAATGAAAAGTGTGCTTTTCAGATCACGGAAAAGCCCTTACATGACATAATCGTAATATTACAGATGTGATACGGCTAAGCTTTTTGCTTTTTTGCACGTCCCGACCATGTAAGCACCACTCCCGTTATTATAATAGCCATGGCGGGAAAGGTGAGCCAGGGGGGGATCTCACCGAAAAGGAGCCATGCCAGCATGGTGGCAAAGACCGGCTCGGTGAGGATGAGCGTGGCCAGCAGGGTCGGGGCCACAAACTTGACGGTGTAGTTCAGGGAGCCGTGTCCAAGCACCTGCGGACCCAGTGCCAGTGCGATGCCGGCAACCCATACCACCGGTTCCACCCGAAAGTCACTTCCGGCCAACAGCGCCACGGCCAGGCAGGTCAGGCCGGTGGCTCCGTAGACACGCACGACATAGTTGAGCCAGTCGGATTTCTGACGCAAATGCTGGCTGATCAGGAAGTAGAGGGCGAAAAGCACGGCGGCGATCAGCGCGTACATATCCCCCAGTAGCGCATGTTCAAAAAGGGTTTCGGACCGGGCGTCGGAATAGCCCAGAAGCACGGAACCGGAAAAGGCGACGAAGACACCCATCCAGGCCAGCGGCGGGAACACCCGGCGGAAGAAACCGGCTTCGATCAGTATGAGGATGACCGGGTGGATGGTTACCAGGATGGAGGCCGAGGCGACGGTGGTGTTCTGTATGGCCAGGATCCAGAAAATAAAATGGAAGCCCAGGATGATCCCGGCCAGGGCGGCCACGAGCGTGTCGCGCCGGTTGAAGAACG
>SKYY01000068.1 GCA_007127665.1 Balneolales bacterium
CGTAAAAAACGAAGCCCCGGACATATCAGTGTCCGGGGCTGAAAACTTAGAGGTCAATGTAGTTATTGTGTCCTGTCCATGCAGTGCCTTTCGATAACTGCACTTACAATGGTTACGGACAAGTTGTACGAATGTTGCATCTTTTTTTAAAAAAAATCGCATTGTCCACTTTGATCAGTGATGGGAGTAGACGATGCATCACAAAAAAGTATAAAGCAGACCGGATGGGTTGATTCAGCTGTCTTGTCTTACAAAGAGCATGCCTTCCAGTCTTCTTGCCTGGTCGGCAACCTGCGAATCTTCGTATTCGTTGAGAATGCGATTCACCAGTTGTGTTGCATGTGCAATTTCGTCTGCTTCCATGGCGGCCTGAGCGGCATTGAAGAGATTCTGCGGGGTAGTGCCTTCGTTGATATCCCATTCTGCGGCTTTGACGAATACATCCGCCGATCGACTGAATTCACCGAGGTTGGAAAGCACTACGGCATGGAATGAAATGGGGCCGACACCAAGGATTCCTCGAGGCGGATCAAACCGCTCGATATACCTGAGCGCCTCTTCGTAGTTTCCAAGTTCGGATTCAGCAACAGCGGCGTAGTAACGGGCAAGGTTGCCGGCGTTGGTGCGTCCGTAGTTATTGATGATGTCAACCAGGCCGGTGCGCAGCATGTCATTGTCTCCCCAGAGAGCAATTTCAAATTCACCCTGTCGAAATGCCTCTTCGGCATGGACAAGCAGTTCCTGTGCGTCGGCTTCCTGGGCTTGTGAGTAGAGATAGTAGAAAATCCCACCGCCAATAACAGCAATAAAGGCTACACTTGCCAGCATTACTGCGGTCATATTCCGCTTCAGGAAGCTGGTAAACAGGTAATAACTGGTGAGTAGGGGATCCGTTTCTAGTTGTTCTTTGGATAATCGCTTGGCCATATCTGAGTTCGGAAGCTGGTATAAAAAGGTGTATGTAAAAGTGTGCTAAATATATGACTGTTTTGTCAGATGACAAAATCAGGAGTTGCCGGCCGCGGGTGGTTCCAGCTGTCCGTGATGCAGGTTGTAGACGGTCGGAGCGATGCCGGCGATCCGGGTATCATGGGTGATGATGATTATGGCTGTCTGCTCCTTTTCCCGAACGTCCATAAGAACAGAAAGCAGTTTTTCGGTATTGACTTCATCCAGGTTTCCCGTGGGTTCATCGGCCATGATGATCTCGGGTTCGTTCATGAGTGACCGGGCGACGGCAACCCGCTGTTGTTCACCGCCGGAGAGTTCGGATGGACGGTGGTCCAGCCGGTTTTTCAGACCGGTTTCTTCAAGCAGGTACTCGGCACGCTCACGTATCTCCGCCATGGATTTGCCGGCGATGAGCCCGGGCATGAAGACGTTCTCGAGCGCCGTGAATTCGGGCAGCAGGTGATGGAACTGAAAGACAAAGCCAATGTTTCGGTTGCGGAAGCCTGCAAGTGCTTCATCGTCCATGCGGGAAAGGTCTTTGTCGCGGAAGCGGATCGCCCCTTTGTCGGGCCGGTCGAGACCGCCAAGGATATGAAGCAGCGTGCTTTTTCCGGAGCCGCTGGCACCGACAATGGCGGCCAGGTCACGGCTGTTGATCGTGATGTCCACCCCCCTCAGCACATGTACAGGTTCTGACTTACCGGTATAGCTTTTGTGGATGTTTTCTGCGGTCAGAAGTGAGGTTGTGGTAGTCACGATTCGGATCCGGTTTCGAAGGCAGGAAATGTAACGGGAGCTATATGCATGCATTTGCCCGTTTCGGGATCGATTTTGGTGAACAGTCCGCAAATACGGTTGTCACCGTTGGCCGTTTTATATTTATGAGGGGTTTGAATAAGGAAGCGCTTGATTGCGGTTTCTTTTTCCATGCCGATCACCGAGTGGTAGGGCCCGGTCATTCCCACATCGGTGATGTAGCCGGTGCCTTTGGGGAGCAGGCGGGCATCTGCCGTGGGGATATGGGTGTGGGTGCCGGCAATCACGGATACCTTGCCGTCCATGTGCCAGGCAAATGCCATTTTCTCGGCGGTGGCCTCGGCATGGAAATCAACAAATATGATGGCTGTTTCCTCCCGTATCTTACCGAGAACCCATTCAGCGGCCCGAAACGGATCGTCTATGGGCTGCATGTAAGTCCTTCCCTGAAGATTCACTACCCCGATCTTGTAGGGCGTTCCGGGTATTTCATAGGTCCCGAAACCGAATCCGTGAGCGCCTTTCGGGTAGTTCATGGGACGCAGCAGGCGTGGATCGGTCTTCATGTACGGGTAGATCTTCCATTTGGCGAAGCTGTGGTTGCCGCCGGTAATGACATGGATACCCATGCCGTAGAGAGATCGCACGATTTCTTCGTTGATACCCATGCCATCATGGGAATTTTCTCCATTTGCAATGACAAAATCTGCTTCGTATTTGCTGATCAGGGATGGGAGAAGAGTTTCCAGCAGAGAGAGACCTGGTGATCCGACGATATCACCGATAAAGAGGACCTTGATTGGTTTAGACATAGAAGCAGATGGTACAACCAGGGGCTTTTGAGAGAATAAAAAAACGCTGATGAAGCAGGCACAAGACAAGCTACCGTCATTGACAGTGCGGGAATTCACTCGCACCGGGTCTGCCTTCCACTATTCACTCGGGGTGACGTGAGGCCTGGCATTGCCGAACGAAGTTGAACACCCTTTTTTTTAAGTGTTGTGCTTGTTTATGTTAACCCTGCTTCAAAAGCGTTTAAAGAAACGATCTTAATCAGGCTACTTAAATATCGGAATTTTCCTGTTCAATTTCATCTAAAATCTTGCGAAGTGATCCGTTGATATCAGTGAAAACGGCTTTTTCGTCTGATGTCTTTCCCGGTTTTTCACCGTCATTGGCCATAAACAGCTCCTCTGCAATGCTGAGACTGGCCAATACCATGATCGTGGATTCAGGTTGGTTGATAAGCGCCTTACGGAAATCGTAAAAACGTTTATCCACAAAACCGGCGATATCCTGCATGAGCTCTTCGTCACCCTCATTTATCTTGAGAGGATACTGCTTGCCCAAAATGGTAACCTTGATTGATTTCATCAGTTTAAATCAAATTAGATTTCTAAGGACAGAATGAATTCACATGGCAGGATTTAATCATTATTCTTTGTGTCAGATAGCCCTGATGGCGTTTCATCGTCTGGTATTTTCAGGGAGGAAAGTGTTTTTCAGTTGGGTTATTTTAATCTGCCGCCTGACTTTTTACGGTCAAGGTGCAAGTCTATCCTGTTGATAAGATCAACGATCTGCTGACGCAGTATCCGTTTTTCATTGTCATCCAGAGTGCTGAATAGCGAGGGGTTGGAAGCGTGCGATGACACGAAGGAGTGTTCTTTGTGATCAGCGGACGATTCATCATTTGCCGCACTGCGAGAGCTTTCGTTTTTTTTCAGCAGTTCATTTTCTTTGCGGACTTTGGCCAGTTCTCCGCGCAATTCTTTCAGTTGGGAGCTGAATGAAACGTTTTCTTCTTTCAGGTCCTGGTTTTCTTCTTTCAAGTCATTAACACCTGACTGGATCCTGGTAAGCAGATCACGAAACTCCTTGTAATATGGTTGGTCGTGGTACGTCACAGTTTGTGCTCCGTTTAGAGTAGCAAGTTAGTCGTTGACGGCATACTTCCTGTCATGAAAGGTGCTGCTGAATTGTTACTGCTTGCATCGTTACTACTGCTTACTTCGTAATATCGGGACCCGTACTCAGGAACGCAGCTCCGCTGAAAACGTGCTGCCAAGCTGCTTCAAAATTTTCTGAATGACGGGGTCCACATCCTTTATGGTCAATGTCTTGGAATTATCCTGAAACGTCAGACGAAAAGCAATGCTTTTTTGATGTTTTTCCAGCGAGCCGCCTTCGAAGACATCAAAGACTTCAATATTGACGAGTTTGGAACCGGCTGTTCGCTTCATGGCGGTCATCATGTCACCGGCGGCAACCGGTTTGTCGACCACAAGCGCCAGGTCAAACTCAAAACTCGGGAAACGCGAAACCGGGTGGTAAACGCTGCCGGCTGCTTTTCCGGCAATTTGCTCCAGCAGTCCGATGTTCAGTTCGGCTGAAAAGGCAGCAGCTTCCACCTCTGTATTTTTTTTCCAGGTTTCATCCACCTGGAAAATGGAGCCGATTATGGCTTCGTCACCATCTCCGACATGGGCCGTTACCAGCTCAAGATGATCTCCTGTTTTTTTCCAGGCGGTCTTTTCGAGGATGCCAAGTCGGGTGAGCACGGATTCCACCAGTGCCTTCAGGTCGAACAGGTCGAAGGGCCTGGTTGGTTCTTTCCAGTGTTCCGTATGGATATTTCCTGCAACACCAATATGCAGGTGCGTAGCTTCGTGAATACCTTCAATCCATGTTCCGCCCTCGTTTTCCCGGCGGAAAATATTGCCGATCTCGAAAAAGCGCACTCCGGCTGCTCCCCGGTTGAAGTTGTAGGCCGAAGAGCGCAGGAACCCGAACATGAGTTGCGTGCGCAGCAGTGCCTGGTCTTTGGTGATCGGGTTCAGGGTGGGTACAACCACGACCGGACCCCCAAGCGCATCCATAAACCTTTCAGGAAGGAGGCTGTTGGTGTAGATCTCCTTGAGGCCGGCGCTGACAGCCGCCTGGCGCACCTTTTCGCGGAACTGCTCGCTGAACGGGACAGGTTCCGGGTTGGCTATGGTGATGCGTTCCGGATCCGGGATATTGTTGTAATCATAGATGCGTGCCACTTCTTCGATCAGGTCGATCTCAGTGGTGACATCCGGGCGAAATGCAGGCACGGTGCAGTCCCAGACGAGCGGATCGGATGATTTCTCCTGCGTGGAGAACTCCAACCGGTTGAGGATTCCGATTACGGTTTCCGGAGCTATGCTGGTGCCGAGCAGGGTGTTGAGACGGTCATATCGCAAAGGAACTGTGAGCGGATTTGTTTTCACAGGATGCACATCTGAGATGCCTTCGATGGTACCGCCGCAGAGTTCAAGGATCAGCTCCGCGCAGCGAAGAGCGGCGTCTCTTGTTATGGAGGGGTCCACGCCGCGCTCAAACCGGTAGGAGGAATCTGTCTGCAGGCCCAGTGCCCGGGACGTCTTCCGGATACCGACCGGTTCGAACCAGGCCGATTCAATCAGCAGATCGGTCGTTTCCCCGGAAATCTCCGAATTGACGCCGCCCATGACGCCTGCCAGGGCGACCGGCTTCTCGCCGTCACAGATAAACAGGGAGCCGGCGGGAACGGTGCGCTCGACATCATCAAGCGTGGTGAATTTCGTTTCACCGGGGAAGGAGCGTACATCGATTTTTGCACCGGCCAGTTTCTCCAGGTCAAATGCGTGCAGCGGCTGGCCCAGCTCATGGAGCACAAAATTGGTGATGTCGACCACATTGTTCAGCGGACGCAGGCCGATGGAAGCAAGATGCTGTTTGAGCCATTGAGGAGACTCGCCGATGGATACACCGCGCATGATGATGCCAACATAACGGTGACATTTGTCCGTGTCCGTGATTCGGATGGTCTCTTCACTCAGCTCCCGGGGCACTGCCGGGAGATTGTCAAGCGGCTTTTTGAGGGCTGCTCCGGTTACGGCGGCCAGGTCCCGCGCCACACCAAGATGGCAGGTGGCATCGGGCCTGTTTGGCGTCAGTCCGATTTCAAAAATGAAATCCGGTGATGAACCTGTCACTTCTGTGAAAGGTGTTCCCGGAGCGTAGTGGTCTTCCAAAACCATGATCCCGCTGTGGTCATCACTCAAGCCGAGTTCATCCTCGGCGCAGATCATACCGGCGGATTTTTGTCCGCGTATTTTGGCCTTCCGTATCTTGAACGGGGAACCGTCCGGCAGCGGTGCGGGAAGGACCGAGCCGACCGTTGCCACAGGCACTTTTTGTCCGGCCGCCACATTGGGTGCGCCGCAAACGATCTGGGATGGCTCATCCCGGCCGATATCCACCTTGCACACCACCAGCCGGTCGGCATCGGGATGCGGCTGCACGTCCAGAACCTTGCCAACAACAATGCCTTCAAACTGTGTGCCTGTCTGTTCTATTTCTTCGACTTCCAGTCCTGTCAGCGTGAGTTTTTCGGCCGCATCATGCGGCGATGGCATTTTTGAGAGATATCGTGATAACCAGTTATAGGATACTATCATCTATTTGTTTTTTTGATTCAATCGGTCACATAGAATGCCCATGACGTTTTAATCATACTCCTGTGAGTCCCGGTGCCAGCCGGGTCATGGGCATTTCATCAAAGTGAAAAAAGTTTGTTATGGTGTAAAAAACTGCTTTCCACTGCCGGTTTGCCTCAGGATCCTTCGCCTTACGGTTTGCCGGATCCAGTTGGGTGAATAATGGATTTCAGGGAAACTGATTCAGGAAACGTACGTCATTGTCGTAAAGCAGTCGGATGTCGTCAATTTCGTATCGTGACATGGTGATGCGTTCGACACCCATGCCAAAAGCGAAACCGGTCCATATCTCAGGGTCAATGTCTACGGCTTTAAGGACATTGGGGTGGACCATGCCCGCGCCCAGTATCTCCATCCACTGACCGGGCCGGTTGCCGGTTTCCCACCAGATATCCATTTCCAGACTGGGCTCGGTGAACGGGAAAAATGAGGGACGGATGCGATACTTCAGGTTCTTTCCAAACAGATGGCCTGCAAAGGTGATAAGGGTGTGTTTCAAATCGGCCAGACTGACGTTCTTGTCGACGTAAAGACCTTCCACCTGGTGGAACAGGCAGTAGGATTTGGCGGTGATGGACTCATTACGGTAAACGCGTCCGGGCATGATTGCACGCACCGGTGGTTTCTGCTCTTTCATCAGGCGGATCTGGACAGGGGAGGTGTGCGTGCGCAACACCAGGTCGCGCGACGGGTCCTCTTCGTCTTTTCGGATGAAAAAAGTGTCCTGCATATCACGGGCAGGGTGTTCCGGTGGGAAATTCAGTGCTGTAAAGTTGTGGAAATCGTCCTCCAGCTCCGGGCCGTCCGCAATTGTAAATCCAAGCCGGTAGAAAATATTCTTGATCTCTTCCAGGGTTTGGGAAAGAGGGTGGGTGGATCCGGTTGGAAATGGAGGCGGAGGAAGGGTGGGATCGTCGGTGGCAGTGATGTCGGCCGATTTGCCTGCGGACAAAGTCGTTTTTGCCTCATCAAAACGGGTTTTTGCAAGCTGTTTGAGTGCGTTCAGTTCCTTCCCGAGCCGGGCACGGTCCTGCGGTTCGGCTTTGCCGATACCGGCCAGGAGTTCGGTGATGATGCCTTTTCGGGAAAGATAGGTCAGCCGGAATGCTTCAATGGCCTCCTCAGTGTCCAGGTTATACGATGAGATCTCGTTTCTTACTTTTTCGATATCGGAAATATTAGGCATGACAGGACAGATCGGTACGGGTAACGGATTGAACGGCTTCAAAACAGTTTGAACAGCTTCAAAAACAGTTCCAAACATAAAAAAACCGGCAGCATCAGGAAAGATACTGCCGGTTTTATTTCAGAATCGGCTTCAGGATTTCTTCTGAGCGGCTTCCACAACAGCGGTGAAGGCCTGAGGATCGTGAACTGCGAGGTCTGCGAGTACTTTCCTGTTGATCTCCATGTCATGGGATTTCATGGCACCCATAAGTTTGGAATAGGAAGTCCCGTTAAGGCGGGCTGCAGCGTTGATACGGACGATCCAGAGTTTTCTGAATTCTCTTTTGCGGACTCTCCTGTCGCGGTACTGGTATTGAAGGGCTTTGTCCACTGCGTTTTTCGCGACAGTGTAGACCTTGCTTCTTGCACCCCAGTAGCCTTTCGCCTGGTCAAGGACCCTTTTGCGACGGCGACGGGAAGCCACATTGTTGGTCGATCGTGGCATTTGTTCAGTAAGTTAATGGTTCAAAAAAAAAATCAGGAGTTGGGAAGCAGACTGCGCATACGCGGTACGTCGACCTTGGCAACCAGGGTTGGCGTACGCAGGTTCCGCTTTCTCTTGGGTGATTTTTTGGTGAGTATGTGACTGGCGTACGCCTTCTTCCGCTTCAGTTTTCCGGTTCCGGTAGTCTTGAAGCGTTTCTTGGCGCCGCTTATGGTTTTCATTTTAGGCATAATTAACCCGTAAATTGGTTAAAAATTTGCAAGAACACAATTTAAAAAAAATGCGGCTCACCAGCAACTTTTATATAGTGGTCTGGTACTATGCCTGAAAATGCCGACCGGAGTGAAAGAGCATACCGCTGCGGATGTTTCAGGAACCGGGACCTTTGGCGGGAGCGACCACCATGGACATTCTTTTGCCTTCCAGTTTCGCCGGTGTTTCCACCTTTCCGAAATCTTCAAGATCCTTGGCAAGGCGATCCAGCAGTTTCTTTCCCTGGTCGCTGTAGATGATGTCCCGTCCTTTGAACTGAACGGTAGCTTTCACCTTGTTGCCATCTTTCAGGAAGCCTTCGGCATGGCGCTTCTTGAATTCATAGTCGTGATCATCAGTTTGCGGGCGGAAGCGCAATTCCTTGAGAACAACGACGTGCTGTTTCTTTTTCGCTTCCTTCTCCTTCTTCTTTTTCTCGAAGAGGTATTTTCCGTGATCCATGATCTTGCATACGGGGGGATCGGCGTTGGGCGCGACCTCCACAAGATCCTTGTTCAGATTGAATGCCATTTCGATGGCCTCTTTGACAGGCAGTATGGCGTGCTCGTTATCGGGTTTGATAACGCGGACCACATCAGCCCGAATTCCCTCATTCACTCGCTCTTTTGGTGTTGACTTGCGAACGGGATGACTTTTGAATCGTTTTCCGATGGTTGTTTCTCCTGTTTGTTTACTATGGATGTTGTCACGTGAGTGTTAACAACAAGAGCGGGTACTTCCCCGCTTCATGAAAAGGGAATGGTTCTGAATTGGTCACACCGGGTCCGGCAGCACCTTTTCGCTCACTTCCCTCTTAATTATCGAAAGAAATTCTGAAAAATTAAAGCTTCCAATATCACCTTTTTTGTGCTTTCGTACGGAAACAGTGCCGTTTTCTACCTCTTTTTCTCCTACAATGAGCATATAGGGTATTTTGGATGTTTCCGCATTCCGGATTTTTGCCCCGATCTGTTCGCCTCGTTTATCGACGGATACCCGGATACCAGCATCGGCGAGCTGTTTGCGGTACGACTCTGCAAAATCATTGAACTGATCCGAAACCGGAATGATGACCGCCTGTTGCGGACTCAGCCAGACAGGGAAGTTTCCGGCAAAATGCTCAATCAGGATACTGGTAAACCGCTCCATGGAGCCAAATGGCGCCCGGTGGATGATAACGGGTCGGTGTTTCTGATTGTCGGAGCCCACATAGGTCAGATCGAACCGCTCGGGCATGACATAATCCACCTGTACCGTGCCGAGCTGCCATTTCCTGCCGAGGGCATCCTGGATAATGAAATCAATTTTTGGACCGTAGAAGCTGGCTTCACCCTCCTCAATGCGGTATTGCAGGCCCATTTCATCCGCGGCCTCCCTGATCTCCTTCTGGGCGCGGTTCCACAGGGCCAGTTCACCTCCAAATTTCTGATCGTCATCGTCCCGGAAGGAGAGACGGATATCGACAGGCATATCGAACGTGGAGAATACAAATTGCGTGAGATCGATACAGTTTATGATCTCATCCTTGAGCTGGTCATTGGTACAGTAGATATGCGCGTCGTCCTGGGTAAATCCGCGCACACGGGAAAGCCCGTTGAGTTCGCCGGACTGTTCATACCGATAGACGGTTCCGAATTCGGCTAGCCGCACAGGCAGGTCGCGATAGCTGCGCATCTCATTGTCATAGATGCGATGGTGATGCGGGCAGTTCATGGGTTTGAGCAGATATCCCTCATCATCCACCTGCATGGGTGCGAATTGTGAGTCCTTGTAGTAGGGATAGTGACCGGAGGTGCGGTAGAGTTCGAGGTTGCCAATGTGCGGAGTGATCACTTCCTGGTAGCCGCGGCGCAGTTGCTCTTCCCGCAGGAATGCTTCAAGTGTTCGCCGGAGGATGGTCCCTTTTGGCAGCCACATCGGCAGGCCACTGCCCACCATGCGATCGATCATGTAGATGCCAAGCTGCGGGCCAAGTTTTTTGTGATCCCGTTTTTTGGCTTCTTCCATCTGATGAAGGAAGGCATCCAGCATGCTTTTTTTCGGGAAGCTGATACCGTAAATCCGGGTGAGCTGTTTGCTTTTGACATCCCCTCGCCAGTAGGCGCCGGCGGTATTCAGCAGTTTGACGGCCTTGATGGCTCCGGTGTCCGGTATATGCGGACCCCGGCACAGGTCGGTGAAATTGCCCTGTTTGTAGAAACTGATGGTGCCATCCTCCAGTCCGTCCAGCAGATCCAGCTTGTAGGGATCCTCCTTCTCCTTGTAGTGAGCTATGGCCTCTTGCTTTGGGATCTCAAATCGCTCAAACCGGTTTTTCTGTCGCGCAAGCTCCTGCATTTTCTCCTCAATGGCCGGAAGATCGTCTGAGCTGATCGTATGGTCGCCGAAGTCAATGTCGTAGTAGAATCCCTGTTCGATGGGAGGGCCGATGCCCAGTTTGACACCAGGGTAGAGCGCCTCGACGGCTTCCGCCATCACGTGTGCCGAAGAGTGCCAGAACGCCAATCGTCCGTCATCATCGTCCCATGTGTTGATGGTGATATTGCCACCGGTGGTCAGCGGCCGATGCAGGTCCAGAACGGTATTGTCCAATGTGATGCTCAGGGCTTCACGGGCCAGTCGCCCTGAAATAGACTTCGCAATTTCGTGTCCGGTAACCCCGTAATCGAACGTTTTCCGGCTTCCATCGGGAAAGGTGAATGTTAGTTTCTGGTTGTTCTGGTCTGACATGTATTCGGTTAGCGTTTATCAGTAGCTTTTTAAAAATGGAAAATCGTAATAATATACGGTTTAATGCAACGAATATCCGGGGGTAACGGAATTGTGTTCATGTGCGTATGCAGAATGTCAGCGGGTTCGGGAATGGCGCATCTGGACTTCGCGGCATGTGAGCGTTGTAGCATGACGCTTTTGTAGTGTGAGATCTTTGCAGTGTGATGCCAGAAAGATATTCCGGTATGTCATCGCATCATACATTAAAGCGGAAGAGAATGATATCGCCATCCTTGACCGTGTAACCGCGTCCTTCGGATCGCATTTTACCTGCTTCCCTGGCCGCCGCCTCCGATCCAAGCCGGTCAAAGTCCTGAAAGGATATGGTTTCCGCCCTGATGAAGCCCCTCTCGAAATC
>SKYY01000244.1 GCA_007127665.1 Balneolales bacterium
CTTTTTCTTTCGCGCCAGATAATTCAGCTGACGCTCCTGCTCTTCTGTAAGCCTGACTGTCCTCATGGCAAGCATGTTAATTGTGACATACGGTGTATTACAAGGTGTATTACAAAAATAAGTATAATGCAACCGTCAATGTTCACCATTTTGTGTGCTTTTTTCCTAAAGGCAGTTATTGCACAGACCAGCAGGCACAGATACTCCGGGACCGGTGATGGTCCATCAGTTGGGCCCATCAGTTCATGAAATCCTCAGCGGGCCTCCATTCCAGGTCAAAAGCGGCGGCCACGTCCTTGTGTGTGATTTCACCATGGGCCACGTTGAGGCCGGGAACAAGGTCGCGGTTATCCCTGAGTGCTTTTTTCCACCCTTTGTCGGCGATCTGCACGGCGTATGGCGTAGTGGCGTTGGTGAGACCGACCGTGGAGGTGTAGGGTACCGCACCGGGCATGTTGGCCACGCAGTAGTGGATCACGTCATCCACGATATAAATCGGATCATCGTGCGTGGTCGCCTTGGCGGTTTCGATACATCCGCCCTGGTCAATGGCCACATCCACAATGACCGAACCCGGACGCATCAGCGTGAGCATGTCGCGGGTGATGAGCTTGGGTGCTTTGGCACCGGGGATGAGCACCCCGCCGATGACCAGATCCAGAAGTGGGAGCATCTCGCGGATGTTGGCTTCCGAGGAGTAGATGGTGGTGACGTTGCGCGGCATGATGTCATCAAGATGACGCAGGCGCGGCAGGCTGATGTCCATGATGGTGACGTTGGCGCCCATGCCGGCGGCCATTTTGGCGGCGTTCACGCCGACGATGCCACCGCCCAGGATAAGGACGTTGCCCGGTTTCACGCCGGGGATGCCCCCGAGCAGCACACCGCGTCCACCCTGTGCCTTCTCCAGATATTTGGCGCCCTGCTGCACGGACATGCGTCCGGCCACTTCGCTCATCGGGATGAGCAACGGCAGGGAGCGGTCCGGACTTTCCACAGTCTCGTAGGCAATCGCGATGCAGCCGGAGTCCATGACGGCCCTGGTAAGCGCTTCACTGGCGGCAAAATGGAAGTAGGTGAAGACGATCTGTCCCTCGCGCATTCGCTTGTACTCGGGTCCGACCGGCTCCTTGACCTTCATGATCATCTCGGCGTCGGCCCATATTTTTTCGACATCGTCGACGATTTGCGCACCATTCGTTTCATACGTTTCATCCGGGAAACCGCTGCCCAGACCGGCACCGGCTTCCACCAGGACCTTGTGTCCCTTGCGTGTGAGTGTGAGCGCTCCGGATGGCAGCAGCGCCACCCTGCTTTCGTGTGATTTAATCTCCTTTGGTACTCCAATTATCATAATACGATCCCTGTTTGTTGTAATGGTTGTAATGAAAGAAAGAGGAAACTGGAAAAAAGCAATAATTTTTATGGGAAGGCACATGGCCGCGATATCCCTGAATATCGCCCGAAATATACAAAAAAAACATTGTGGAAAGTGATAAAAATCATCCCGTTTTTGGCATTTTTACATTGAAATACGATCGCGGACTTCCGTATTATAGACCTCATGTTATCGAAAGAAATATTCCGGAAAATCCGGCGCATTGAAATCCGTACGAAAGGTATCGTGAACGAAGTGTTCGGGGGCGAGTATCAATCCGCCTTCAAGGGACGCGGCATGACCTTTTCGGAAGTGCGTCCCTACCAGATCGGCGACGATGTACGCCAGATTGACTGGAATGTCACAGCACGCAACAAGGAGCCGTATATCAAGATCTACGAGGAAGAGCGGGAGCAAACCCTGATGCTCTGTGTCGATATCTCTCCCAGCGGCAAATTCGGCAGCGGAACGCAGCGCAAGGTAGACCTGGTGACCGAGCTGTCGGCAGTGCTGGCCTTCAGCGCCATCAAAAATAATGATAAAGTAGGGCTGCTGCTGTTCACCGACCGCATCGAAAAAGTGGTGACACCGCGCAAGGGCCGGGCACACGTGCTGCGGCTCATCCAGGAGCTGCTCACAACCGAGCCGCAGGGACTCGGAACCGATATCGGCAATGCCACCGGTTATCTGACCAAAATTCTGCGCCGCCGTTCCATCTTCATCCTGATCAGCGATTTCCAGTCCTCCGGATACGAAAAACAGCTTCGCATCACCAACAGCAAGCACGATTTCGTGAGCATCGTCATTGACGATCCGCTGGAACGGGAGCTGCCCGATCTGGGGCTCATCCCCCTCCGCGATGCGGAAACCGGCATATACCGCCTCATTGACACTTCCAGCACCGCTGTTCGCAGCCAGTATTACCGGCGCCGGCGCAACCGCATGGAGCGGCTTCAGAAGCTTTTCCTGAAACATCGCATCGACAACATCACCCTGCAGACCAACCAGTCCTACATAGAGCCGGTAATGAACTTCTTCCAAAGGCGCGTCCGTCGGCAATGAATCCGGGCCGTGGCCTGCAAACAAATCGTATCAACCCGAAAATAAACCTCTTCAACCCGCAAACGAACCGTTCCAACCCGCAAACAATCCGTTCCAACCCACATACGAACCGTTCCAACCCGCATACGAACCGTTCCAACCCGCATACGAACCGTTCCAACCCGCATACGAACCCTTTCAACCCGCAAACAATCCGTTCCAACCCACATACGAACCGTTCCAACCCGCAAACAATCCGTTCCAGGAAAACAACACTCCATCAATGTCATTCTCCCCGTTACCGATCCGATTACCGGTCCTGCTGATGCTTTTGGCGTTCGGCCCGGTATTCTTGTGGATGGGGACCGGGGTGGCATACGGTCAGGAGGCCGTGAGCGCGATCGACCGTGACACGCTGCAGACCGGTACCCGGTTCACCTACCATGTGCGGCTCACCGGTGTGGAGGGGTTTGACGCGGTGGTCTACCCGGACAGTGCCGATTTTGCACCCGATTTCCTGATCCGCAGCAGGCAGGTGGAGC
>SKYY01000130.1 GCA_007127665.1 Balneolales bacterium
GGAAGGTCTCTGGTGATCCCGTGAGCACGGGCATCGTTCCATAATGCATGGGAACGGCATAGCGGGCACCCAGCAAGGCTGCGGCATGGGCGGCCTCTTCATGCCCCATAGTGTAATGGTCTCCTATCGGCAAAATGACAACGTCGGGCCGGTAGATCTTTCCGTAAAGCTCAAAATCCGCCATTATGTTGGTATCACCAGCATGATAGAGGCACAAACCGTCAAATCTCAGTATGAAGCCGGCAGGATCACCGGCATATTTCCCCTTCCATGAACTGGAATGATTGGCGCTGGTCATGGTGACCTTCACATCCCCAAGATCAACAGTCCCGCCCTTGTTCATCTCAACGGCCTGATCTTCCGGCAGTCCGTCCTCCTGCAAAAGAGCGGATAACTCTACAATGGATATCACACGCGCACGGGTTTTCCTGGCCAGGGGAATGGTGTCGGCGGCATGATCGTCGTGGCCGTGTGTGACGAGGATGATATCCAGTTCCCCGGGTGACTTCCATGCATCCGGAGTCACAGGATTCCCTTCCAGAAACGGATCGATCAGAATGTTTTTACCCGAATCGGTTGTTACAATGAACGTGGAGTGTCCGAGCCAGCGAATAGATTTCATAGGTTACCTCATTCTTAATTGAAAATTAACCAAAAAGCTGTTTTTTATGACCGCTTAATGTATGCAACAAATAAAAAAAAAGTACCGTTTGCCTCAGGATAGTTCTATTTTAAGGCACTCAGGTAATTTTTGCTAAAACGGTAAAAAACGCTGGTTTTCTGTACGGTGATACGAATCAGCATTACCGATGGCAGTAGACTGGCTGCCATGTCAACCCGAACATAATATTGGATCTACTATGTCAAAACCAAAGCGTTTGGCCATTCTCGTTGCCGGTGGACCGGCACCAGGTATCAATAGCGTCATTGGCGCCGCCACTATCCGTGCCATACATCATGGTTACGAAGTGCTTGGACTCAGAGACGGCTTTAAATGGATCATGCGTGGTGACACTTCGCACTATGAGAAACTCACCATCGAAAAGATCAGCCGCATCCACTTCAGAGGCGGTTCGTTTATCGGTATTGCCCGTGACAACCCCACCAGGAATAAAGAAGACCTGCAAAGAGTGATCGATACGCTCGGAGAACTGGGCGTGGACAAACTGGTCACCATAGGAGGTGACGATACCGCGTTCAGCGCCAAAACCGTAGAGGAGGCATCCCAGGGTAAAATCAAAGTGGTACACGTTCCGAAAACCATTGACAACGACCTTGACCTGCCCCACGGCATACCTACGTTCGGCTTCCAGACCGCCCGGCACATTGGGGTGGATGTGGTCAAAAACCTTATGGTGGATGCCCGAACCACATCGCGTTGGTATTTTGTTGTATCGATGGGACGCAAGGCGGGTCACCTGGCGCTAGGTATCGGAAAATCATCCGGCGCCACGCTGACCCTCATCCCCGAAGAGTTCAAGGAAGAAAAAATACCGCTGAAGAAACTGGTGGATATGCTGGTCGGATCCATTATCAAGCGCAAAGCCCTTGGTCAGGACAATGGTGTCGTGATACTTGCCGAAGGTCTGGTCGAGCGTCTCAACCCGGAAGAGCTGGAAGGACTGGAGGATCTGGAGCGCGACGAGCACGACAACCTCCGTTTTGCAGAGCTCAATATCGGGGATATCCTCAAAAAAGAGGTGAAGAAGCGCCTGGAGGAGTTTAATTTCAAACTGACTATTGTTTCCAAGAATATTGGTTACGAGCTGCGCTGCGCCGATCCCATCCCCTTTGATATGGAGTATACCCGTGACCTCGGGTTCTCGGCCGTTGAGTTCATCGTAAAGGGAGGAACGGCTGCCATGGTTTCTATCCAGGATGGTCATTTTGTCCCGATGTTCTTCAAGGACATTCTTGATAAGGAGACGGGCAAGACACGTATCCGCATGGTAGAAGTCAACTCCATGACCTTTGCCATAGCCAAGCAGTATATGATCCGGTTGAATCATGGTGATTTCGAGGATAAAGCATTGTTCGAGCAATATGCAAATGTCCTCGGTATTTCAAATGACGAGTTTGTTTCGCGATTTGAATACGTGACCGAACATGAATCGGAGACCGATGAGGTAGGTCAGAGCATCAAGGATAATTTTCCGGATGTGGTATGATGATCTGGTTTTCCGGTCAGTAGTATATATGACGGGTAATGGCGGGGCGCCTCCCGGGCAGGCACCCCGCCAGCCCTGCATTACCAGTGCAGATTTGCTTGTCATCCTGTTGAAACGGACTCAAATCGATAAAAAAAGAGGTATCTATGGCCGAAAAAGTAAAACTTCATCCCGAAACACCTCATCAAAAGAGGATATTCCGTATTGCCGATGACCTTCGCAACGGGGATATCATCCTGCTTCCAACCGATACCCAGTATGCACTCGCCTGCAGCTATACCAACAAGAAGGGGATTGAGCGTATCAGAATGATACGCCAGCTTAAAAATGACCATTTGCTGACGCTCATCTGTGACTCGCTTACGGGCATCTCCAGATTTGCCCGAATGGGTGACAACCAGTTCAAAGTGATCAAAAAACTGATCCCGGGTCCATATACGTTTGTTCTTCCAGCCACAAAGGAGGTGCCCAAACTGTTGCTGAACCCCAAACGGCAGACTATCGGTTTCCGGGTTCCCGCCTATCCTATCTGTCAGAAACTTGTTGAACAGCTTGGCGATCCGCTGATCGCTACAACAGCACGCCATCCCGACTATGAAGGAACGGAAGGAAACGGCACCGACGATCGCCCGGAGCTTTTCCGCCGTTTCGAAAAGCAGGTGGATCTGATTGTCGATAACGAACAGCCGTTGCCGGGTGAGCCATCCACTATTATTGATATGTCGCAGGAAGACCCGGTAGTAATCCGTGCCGGAAGGGGATACGATAAATTCCTTGAAGTGTGCGCGGTGGCGGACCTTAACCCTGTTGAGGCCTGAGTTTTTCCAGATTCTTTGAAAAGTCGGGTCTGATAACACCCTTCTCGGTTACAAATGCCGTAATGAGTTCGTGCGGTGTGACATCAAAGGCCGGATTGTAGACCTGCGTGCCAGGTGGAGCTAATTCCTTATCTGCCAGTGAACAGACTTCTCCGGCATCCCGCTCTTCTATAGGGATTTTATCGCCTGACGCGATGCTGAAATCGATAGATGAGATGGGTGCTGCCACGTAAAACGGAATATTGTGGTGTTTGGCCAGGATGGCAAGCGCGTATGTCCCGATCTTGTTTGCTGTATCGCCGTTTCGCGCCACACGGTCCGTTCCGACGACCACAAGATCCACCCCTTTCTCTTTCATGACCCAGGCCGCCATGGAGTCGGTGATCAGCCGGTGCGGAACGCCGGTTTTTTTCAGCTCCCAGGTTGTAAGCCGGCTACCCTGAAGCAGCGGCCGGGTCTCATCCACCCACACCTGCACCTTCTTTTTTCCAAGGTGGGCGTGGTAGATTATGGACAGAGCGGTGCCGTACTGCCCCGTCGCGAGGCTGCCCGTGTTGCAATGTGTGAGAATATTGGCATTATGCGGGATGAGTTCCTGCCCGGTTTTCCCGATATCGGCGCAGATGCGCTTGTCGTCTTCGTGGATGGATTTAGCCAGTTCCAGCAGCGCTTTCTTCACCTTAGAGGATGGTTCGTCTTTCATGTCATATGCCAGACGGACGGCCTGGTCAAGTGCCCACCTCAGGTTGACGGCAGTCGGTCGGGCCGTGGCCAGGTATTCGCAGATGCCTTCCACATCAGTGTGAATCTGCTGGATGCCGTCATCAGGCAGATCCCTGACCCCAAGGTAGACACCGTAGGCCGCCGCAATTCCGATGGCCGGCGCCCCGCGCACCCTGAGTGACCGGATGGCCTCCCATACTCGTCCGACTTCAAAAATGTCCAGGAAAAACTCGCGTGAAGGAAGATAGGTCTGGTCGATGATGCGGATGTGGTCATCAACCCACTGAATGGACTGTACCACTTCCGTTTTTTTAATTTTGGCGGTCATGATGTGATTTCAGGCTCTGGGGTGAAATGACTTGTGTACCTCCTGGAGAAAGGAACGGTCAATATGTGTGTATATTTCCGTGGTAAGGATGGATACATGCCCCAGCATCTCCTGAACGGCTCGCAAATCGGCACCGCCTTCCAGTAAATGCGTGGCAAAAGAGTGGCGGAGCGTATGTGGATGGATCTGTTTCTGCAAGCCTGCATCACGGGCCGCACCGGTGACTATATGCCATAGACTCATGCGAGTCAGCGGTTTGCCACGATAGCTAAGGAAGAGCCGGTTTTTGGCATGGGACATATTCTTGCGAAGAAACGGACGTGCGTTTTTCTGGTAATCGGCAAGTGCTTGCATGGCCATACCGCCTACGGGTACCAGGCGTTCTTTATTTCCCTTGCCGGTGATGCGAAGCAGCTGCAGCTCGGAAATCAACTGATCGTTTTCCAGTTCCACGGTCTCCGAGGCGCGAAGCCCGGTGGCGTACATCAGCTCCAGCACGGCGGCATCGCGCTTGCCGAGAAGGTCGGTGCGGTCCGGCGTTTCCAGCAGCGAAGTTACCTCCTGCTGGTCCAGTACTTCCGGTAACTTGCGCGCTTTTCTCGGCAATTCGATCAGCTCTGCGGGGTTGGCCGGACACCAGCGCTCCATAACGGCAAACAGATGGAATCCCCGAATGGAAGAGATGTTTCGCGAGATGGAGCTTACGGACAGGTTCAGGGCCAGCAGTTCTTTCAGGAAGGTCTCAATATGTTCCAGGGTGATGCCGGCCATATCGGGTACGCCGATATCTCTGCCGATAAAGTCATGGTAGCGGCGCAAGTCGCGTTCATAGGAATCGAGAGAATTCCTGGTCAGACCCTTTTCAATTTTCAGAAAGTTGAGGTATTGCCGCCTTTCGTCATCAAAATAGCTCATTGGAAAAAAAGCTCATTGGAGATCAAATACTTTTAGCAGGGATCATTGCTTATCATGTTTCCGTATTGGTTTCTTCATCAGCGGCCTCCTTTGCTTCTTGTCCGGGGTACTTTACTCGTCCATGATACATCCCCTGCAGTATTCGGGTGAATACATCTTTGATAACGTTCAGGTCTTTCAGAGTGAGGGCACAGTTGTTGAGCTGACCCTCGGCCAGTCGGTCATCGACCATACGGTTGACGAGGCTCTCCAATTTTGAATAGGAGTGGTCGGACATGGACCGTGAGGCTGCTTCCACACCATCGGCAAGCAACAGTATCCCGGTTTCCTTGCTGTTGGGAATGGGTCCGTCATACCGGAAGTCCTCCTCCTGGACCTCCTGGACATTGCCGGATTCATTCATCGCCTTTTCATAGAAAAAACGGATCAGGGACGTCCCGTGATGCGTTTTTATGAAATCTATGACAGTTTCAGGAAGCTCGATTTCCTTCGCCATGCTGACGCCGGCGTCCACGTGATTTTTTATGATCAGTGCACTCATGCGCGGTTTGAGCTTGTCATGCGCATTACCGCTCATCTGGTTTTCGACAAAGTATTGCGGCTTCTCCATTTTACCGATGTCGTGGTAGAGGGCGCCTACGCGGCAAAGCAGGGAATTGGCACCGATCCCGGCCGCACCGGCTTCGGCCAGATTGGCTACCTGAAGGCTGTGATGAAACGTGCCCGGCGCTTCGAGCATGAGACGCTTGAGGATAGGTTTGTTGGTGTCGCTGAGCTCGAGCAGCGTGACGTCGGTGGTGATCCGGAACGCTTTCTCTATGAGCAGGATCAGCGGATACGTGAGCCAGATACCGACAGCGTTGCCGGCAAGGAACGGCAGATTGTCGAAGTAAATCGTCCATCCACCCACCTTGGTAAGCGTAAAAGCCAAAAGCACGATGGCATAGGCAAAGAAAATAAGACCGGGGGTTGTGATGTAGAACTGGCTGCGGTCCTTGACATCACGAACGGAGTAAACACCTATACTGCATGCCGTTATGGTGGCCACTACGAACTCAAAGCTGTTGCCGAACATAAGACCGGCCAACAGTGCAACGAGTGTGGTGGTCATGATTCCGACGCGTGAATCGAAGATGATGGTGAGCAGGATCGGAGCAATGGCAAAGGGTACCAGGTAGGAGGAAAGACCGTCGACCCTGGCCACAAAGGCACCGATGCTGTAGACCAGCGCAATGGTCAGGAACACGAGCAGCAGCATGGGGTTACGGTCGAAGATGGTACGCCGGTAAAGGTAGAGGTAGAGGAAGAAAATCAGGAAAACGGCTATCACAAGAATCGTTTCGCCAGTGTACTTGCTCCAGATCTCTATATCACTTGCCCGCTCCGCACGCGCTTTTGCCAGGCTTTGCAAAAGGACATGACGATCGGGCGTGATGATATCGCCGCGGCGGATTATGGTCTGTCCGGCAGAAACCGCACCCTTTGTAGTTGAAATACGGTCGATACGGTCCTGGATCCTCTGTTCGGTGTCCTCTTCACTGTAGACAAGGTTGGGTTCCACCACCATATTGAACAGTTGCATTGCGGAGCGGACCAGGTCGTCCTCATATTGCCTTTCAAGCCGCATCCTTGCCAGTTCCCTGGCTTCTCTGAGCGTGCGTACCGTTTGCACGGATCCTTCTCTCTCTGTCCGGTCACTGAGGTCCCGGATCGTGATATCCGGAGTGGTGATAATCTCTTTCGATGTGTCGATTATCCCATCGGAAAACAGTTCACGAAGCAGGTTTCTGAGCACATTGTGCAGTTCACCGGCAATGGATCTCCGAGAGGGGTCGCCCGTTGGCGCGTATAGCCGGTCATGGGCATGCACGGAAAGGAGGGCCTCCCAGGCGTTATCATCCAGCTCAATTTGAGATCTGTTACGGCTGCGAATGTAAAAAAGGCTGTCTTCCAGCGCCTGCTGCCGCGACTCAAGCATGCGCGAATCCTGCCAGTCGGCGTATGCTTCAAGCACGGAAGAGAGGTCGGCAAAGAGCGTATCCAGTTCCCGGAGCGTTCTTGTTTCTGCTTCGTGCTGAAGGATAAATATGGGATTCGTGTGCTGCCGGATCTCGCGCTTCTCCGCCTGGATCTCCTCTTCCTGTTTCTTTATGCTGAATGTAAAAGGAGCAGTGAGATCATCGTCACGCCACGGCTCACCAATACTGTAAGCTGTTTCCTGAACTTCTGTTCTTGGATAAAGGCCTATGACGAGAACGAGAAAGCCAAGGCAGATGAGAATCTTGGTGACATTGTTCCGGTTGAAGAAGCCGGGCATTTCGTCCTTTTTCATCTTCTCGGTCGTGAACGGAACGAATGCCTTTTTCTTTCTTTGTAATCCCAGTTTTTCCAGAAAACCCATACGATCGTTGAGAATATGATTTTCAAATATCCGGTACGGTTCAGGAACCGGTCTGATGACGGATTTTTTGCAGGATCAATGACATGGTGTGCGATATAGCTGCTGTTACGAAGAAAATGGAAACACCTATCAAAGTATACCATGGATACGCGATATTTCCCAAAAATATGATGGCCGCCATGGAGGAGACACACACCAGCAGCGCTATGGTGGCGCTGGTCCGGTTTATATTGGTGTAACGTCCCGTAAAAAACGCACCAAGCAGGCCGCCATAGGTAAACCCGGCAATGGCAAGTCCCAGTTCAATGACCGGGTTTTCCGTACTGGTAAACGAAATGGCAAACAGGATGAAGACAAGAGTCCACATAAGTGTGAATCCCCTCGAAACTTTCATTGAGTTTGGCATTTCAGACAGCTTGGGAAAGACATCAAAAAGGGTGGATGAAGAAAGTGCCGATAGCGAGCTGCTAAGCGTACTCATGGCGGCGGCGAAGAGTCCGGCAATCAGCAGTCCGGCGATACCGACAGGTATTTCCTCATTTATGAATTTCAGCAGCACCTCGTCGGCCTGGGTCAGCCCCAGTTCGGCAATGGAGAGGCCGTTGTAGTAACCGTAGATGGCCATCCCGACGAAAAGGAAGAGCACGAACTGTATCAGTACGAGGAATCCGCTTGTAATAATGGCTGTCTGTGCCTTTCGAAGCTCACCGCAGGCGAGCAGGCGCTGTACCATGAGATGATCGACCCCGTGCGATGCCATCGACAGGAACATGCCGCCAAGGACAGCGCCAATGATGTTGTAGGGCTCGGTGAAAACAAAGGAGAGCGATTCGGGCCAGACAATCACACTGAGTTTGCCGGCATCCGCCAGCGTGGGAATGAGCGGATCCACAATGTGCGTCCCGGCAAACCATATCACGAAAGCACCGCCGAATGTGTATACGGCCAGCTGCAGTACATCAATCCAGATAACGGATTTGAGTCCGCCGTAATAGGTGTAGGCCAATGTGAGCGCTGCAATGATGGAGATGGATACGGGATAGTCCAGGCCGGTGATCACTTTGATGGGAATGGCCGCCGCAAAAAGCCGCACACCGTCGGCCAACAGGCGGGTTACCAGGAAGACAATCGAAATAAGCCGCTGGAAGCCGGGACCGAAGCGCTCTTTGAAAAACGTGTAGGCCGTTTTTTGCTCACCCTTGAAATAGGATGGGAGGATGAGCCAGGCGACGACAATCCGGCCGAGAACATATCCGAATACAATCTGAAGGAAAACGAAACTGCCAAGATAGGCGACGGCAGGAATGGAAATCACCGTGAGCATGCTGGTTTCCGTGGCCACCACTGAAAGGGAAACAGCCCACCAGGGAACTTTGCCGTCTGTCTTGAAATAGGAAGTGGAGTCGGTGGGTCGTCCACCCGCCTTGATGCCAATAACAACACAGAGCAACAAATAAAGAATGATAACCAGCAGGTCGATTAGTGTAAGTCCCATGTGTAATGATATCCGGTAAAGGAGGGCGGTGATGTCGAAAAACAGCAGTCAGTCCTGAAATCCAGCAGCTTAGACCGAATTATCATCCGGCTGCTTCCGAAGCGAGAGAGATGGCTTCGGTGGTATCGGAGGCAATGGCAAAGGCATTGTTTAATTGAGATATTTCGAGAAGCTTGTGGATGCGGTCGGGCACATTGCAGAGAACGAGGTTGCGGTCCAGATCGCGGTAAAGCCGTTGGGCCAGCAACAGAGCTCCCAAACCACTGGAATCGGCAAAAGTAACGGCGCCAAGGTCCAGGATAAGGTGGCCGGTATCCCGTGTATTGGCAAGTACGATGAACTGACTTTTCAGTTCGGGTGCCATTTTGCTGTCCAGCCGCTCCGACTTCAACGTCATGATGGAGTAATCTTCTTCGGTCTGAATTTCAAATTTCATCTGTTTATATTTTTCGGATTCAAGCGGTCAGATGGAGCATTCATGGAAATAATCATGCTTCTGTGTGTCCGAAGTATCGGCCATGAATGTTTCATCTGTTTATATTTTTGATTCCAGAATTTTCCGGTACATGCCGACTGCGGAACCGTTTGGGGCACTGTGTCAATGGACGTCAATGGCATTGGTATCCGTGAGGATGCAGGGCAGAGGATAAAATAACAAATCCGGTCACTTTATCATCTCAAAAAAATCATTTTCACTGATAATGCTGATTCCCAGTTTTTTCGCTTTATCCAGTTTGCTTCCGGCTTCATCACCGGCCAGCACAAAATCGGTTTTTTTACTGACGGAAGAGGTTACTTTGCCGCCATGCTTTTCGATATGCCCCTGCGCGTCGCTGCGTTTCAGGGTAGGAAGCGTACCTGTCAATACGAAGGTTTTGCCTGCAAGCTTGTCGGAAGACGTATCCCGCTGCTCCGACCGGAAGGAAAGTCCCAAATCCCGCAGCTTCCGGACCATCTCCCTGTTCTCGGGCTCTTCAAAAAACGAACGCAGTGACCTTGCAATCCGCGGCCCGATCGAGTCTATCGCTGTCAGATCGTCTTCGGATGCATCCGCCAGTTCATCAATCGAGGGGAAGGCACGGGCAAGATCCCGCGCAACCGTGACCCCGACAAAGCGGATACCCAGGGCATACAAGACCTTCTCGAAAGGCTTTTCTTTGCTTTTTCGGATGGATGCGATCAGGTTGGCCGCGCTTTTTTTCCCCATACGTTCGAGGGGGACCAGGTCACCGGAAGTGAGGCGGTACAGATCGGGGAAGGTATTGACAAGCTCGTGAGAGACAAGCTGGTCCACGACCGCTTCACCCAACCCGTCAATATCCATGGCATCCCTTGATGCAAAATGTTCCAGTCGATTGCGCACCTGGGGCGGACACTGGTTGTTGGTGCAGCGCCAGGCAACTTCCTCGGGAAGCTTTACGAGACGGGAGCCGCAGGCGGGACAGTTTTCCGGCATTTTGAAGGGTTCACCGCGGTGCCCGTCCTCCTGCAGCACGACATTGACTACCTGCGGAATGATATCGCCCGCTTTTTCCACGATGACACGATCGCCAACCCGGATGTCTTTTCTCAGAATCTCTTCTTCATTGTGCAGAGTAGCGCGTTTTACAGTGGTTCCTGCAAGCAGCACCGGTTCCAGTTCCGCAACCGGCGTGATGGTGCCCAGGCGCCCCACCTGAAGGGTGATGCCGTGGATGCGGCTTATGGACTGCTCCGCTTCGAATTTGTATGCAATGGCCCAGCGCGGTGCCTTGGCGGTCTGCCCCAGGATATCACGGTACCGTTCTTCATTCACCTTTACAACCACTCCGTCCGTTTCATAAGGCAGTTCTTTTCGGAGTTTTCCCCATATTTCGATGACGCGGTGAACGTCTGTGATACCCGGACACCAGGACCGGTGCTCACACACGCGGAATCCGAGTTTCTCCAGCATTTCGAGTTTTTCCTGCTGTGTGCGCTCCCGGTCGTTATCCTCGAGCAGCAGATCGTAGGCAAACATACGGACGGGGCGTTTGGCAACGATAGAGGGGTTTTGCAGTTTGAGCGTGCCTGCTGTGGCATTTCTGGGATTGGCAAATACCGTTTCTCCGTTTTCCTCTCGTGCAGTATTCATTTTGGCAAATGCGGCCATTTCCATATAGGCCTCGCCCCGCACTTCCAACTCATCCGGGTGGTTGCCGGAGAGGGTCAGCGGAACATCCCGGATCGTCCGGATATTCGCTGTGATATCATCTCCCTGGGTGCCATCGCCCCGGGTAGCTCCCAGATCCAGCCGACCATCTTTGTACCGCAGCCGGATGGCCATGCCGTCGTATTTCAGTTCGGCCATATAGCTGTAATTGTCATGTCC
>SKYY01000187.1 GCA_007127665.1 Balneolales bacterium
CCATCAGCGACTTGATCCGAACGGCCCGCATTGTCTTCTTCCAGTTCCAGGCCATTGTAGACGATCTCTGTGCGAAACTCTCTGGCAGACCCGCCCGCGCGCTGAAGCTGCGGCACCAGCTGATCATGCAGAAAACGGGAGTTGCAGATGAAACAGTCACTGGTGCCTGCCATCAGGCGCAACGACTTTTCCGTGCCGTAATCGAACAGCCCGAACCCGGTAGAACGGTCCCCGGGCAACTCCCGGGCATGCCAGATATGCAATGGTTTCGGGGACAGTTTACCAGCAACCATGGCGCCCACAGGTGTCGCGATGGTGTTGGTATAAATAACATCGGGCATCCATCGTTCCGCTTCCCTCACGAGCCGGCCCAACAGCAAACGATTCCTGATCCTGCGATAATACCTCGCAACGGCATGATACCGGAATCCGATCCAGCGCATGTAAGGAATGACCCGGAAAGGGATATCCTCATCATAGAGCGCACTGGAAAGAGGCCCCTCTTCCGGAATAATGACCAGGATCTCGTACCGGTCCAGCCGCTGCAACCCCCTGACCAGCGTAAGCAAGGATCGCTCCGCCCCATAAAACTCACCACTGTGCGAAACAAAAAGGATACGCGGTTTGTAATGATATTCTTTTTCTTTACCGGACAATGAAGGCCTCAATCAGTTTTGCAAAAAGGAAGCGCCTTGTTGTGCAACTCACAGTTTATCATGCAGTGTACCCCGCAAAGCACTTCATATTATGTTATGCATTTTGCCTATCGGTACGCTTTACAGCGTGCCATAGAGATGATACAACTTTTCACCCTGTGTGACCGCATTATATTCTTTCTCCAGAAATGCCCGGGCATTAAGTACCATCGCTGCCCATGATGCCGGATCGGATATCAGTTTCTCAAGGCAGGATGCGATACCGTCAATATCCCGCTCATTTGCCAGCAAGCCACTATGCCCGTGTTGGATAACCTCCGGAATGTCACAATGATTTGAACTTACCACCGGCATGCCGCCGGCTGCCATTTCAATAAGCGAAACCGGTGCGCCACCCTCACTGTCACCATCCTCGGCGGTGACACTGGGCGCCAGATAGATGTGATGATTACGGGCAATTTCGAAAAGTTGTTTCGCTGTCATGAAGCCGGTCAGTGTCACCCGCTTGCCCAGTGGTGACTGCGCAAGGAAGGCAAGAATCTGCCGCTTTTCCCTGACAGAAGCCGGGTCATCAATCGCATCCCCCACAAGGGTTACCTCCAGGTCAATGTGCCGGCCAACTTTCTCCAGCGCTTTCAAACCATAAAGAAATCCTTTTTTTGGACGGAAAGCCGCGGCCATGAGCACGCGAAAAGGCTCGCCGCCCTTAATTGTCCTGGGCTGGAAAGCAATGGCATCCAGATCAACACCAAGATGATGGACCCTCAGTTTATCAGCGGGACACCCAAGCGCCTCCACTTTTGAAGCCATGAAAGAACCTTCGCACAGCACAAGGTCCACCCGCCGGAACATATCCCGGTACCGTGTTCTCCAGGCCGGGTTCACTTTCGGGAGATGATCCACATCCTGCCCGTAAAACGTCACGACCTGCTTCGTTTTACCGGACCGGGAGTTCGATTTACCGGATCGGAAGGGTGGAGGCAAGCGCATGACACGGTGGTTTTTCCATCCAACAGGACCAAAATGGGAATGCAGGATCCCAGGTTTCAGGCGATGGCACTTGTAGCGCACAAACAGATGGTAGTCGATGTGACGGAAAAGCCGGGTGGTCAGCCTGGAGAAACGGCTGGACGGGCCGGTCAGGGAATGGATGTTGGGCAGATGGAACTGATCCTGGTGCTGAGTCTCTTTGCAGAGGATATGAGAGGTCACATCATCCGGCAGGAACCGCACCTGGTTGTAGAGCCAGGTCTGGGTCTGAGGAAGCCAAACGGGAAAACTGTGCGCAACAGTCAGTGACATTGGTAAAGCAAAATGAGATTCAGGCCGGACTTTTTTTTAAAGCATCCAGAAATTCACGGATCAGGGAGTACTGTGTCCACCAGAGTAACGGAAAGTACACGATTGCAAACAGCAAGGCAATTGCTGCGACCATGAGAATATCGGAGCGGATCAGGTTTTCGCTGGACACGGCCCACCTCCCACCCATGGTTACCGCCCATGAAATGGCCAGAATTCCCGCCATGGGAGCAATACCTCCGATAAGACGGGGCCAGGAAAGGCCGATCAGGTTGTTAACAATTATGGTCTGTCCCACCGAAAAATAAACGACATTGGCTGCCAGATACATCCACAAGAGAACAAAAACGCTATACTGTGCCCCCGCCAGGAATACAAGTGTGCTGAAGATTGCCGTACCAAGGTTCCAGAAAAACATAAGTCGGGCCCGTCCCTTTGCCAGCACGATGTTGCCGCTTGGATTTCCGGCCATCCGCAGCAGGCCGATGGCCGCCATCAGCGGGATGAATGCCGCCGCCAGCTGCCATCCCTCGCCAAACAGCATCGGAACCAGCCAGGGGGCAGAGAGGGCTGTGAACAGGAAAAATGGCGCCGTTACGGCCATTATGCCGCGCATCAGCTTCAGATAACCGTTTCGCAGCACGGCGTTGTCATCCTGCCGGCTTGAGAACACGGGAAAGGCCACCCTGTTCAGCAGGGGACTGAGTTTTGTGATGGGAAACAGCACCAGATGGTAAGCCAGGTGATAGGCCCCGAGAATCTCAGCCCCGAAAAAACGGCCGATGATAAGCTGGTCGATTCGTGCGGAGTATATGCTCAGTCCCCGCTCGCCCATCTGGAAAAGCCCGAAGCTCAGGTGGGGGCGGACCTCGCCGGGTGAAAAGCAGAAGGAGGGCCTCCAGGTGCGCATTCCGTTGCCCATATACATCAGACTCATTATGGCAGCCGTGGCAATATGTGACCAGATCAGCGAATAGACGCCAAATCCC
>SKYY01000140.1 GCA_007127665.1 Balneolales bacterium
TCAGGATCCGAGGCAGAGTCGGTTTCAGGATCAGAATCAGGATCAGGATCGGTGTCAATGGCGGGCAGCACCTGGTCGGCTGCCTGGGTCCACACCGGTTCGGTGCAACCCGTGGATGCGGAAGAGCTGGCCATGTTGGTGATCCGTGCCGTCACCGATTGGGAATCGGCTCCGCAGCTGCGCCTGCACCGCGTTTCATTGTCCACCCACAAGCAGGTCATGGATCCCGATGTTGGAGGATGGGAGCTGATCATGCAAATTGAACCTGCCGACAGAGGGGGAGATCATCGGGACGAGCTTCCGCAAACCACGCAGCTGTACAGTGGTTATCCGAATCCGTTCAATCCCGCCACCACGCTTTCGTTTGACTTGCACGAGCCGGGCCCGGTCCGGCTGAGCATTTACGATACATTGGGACGCCGTATCGCCACTCTTATAGACAACCGTTTGGACGCGGGACGTCACAAACTGACATGGGATGCCGCGCATATGGCCAGTGGAATGTATCTGGTCCGGCTGGAAACCGGACACACTGCGCAAACACGTCAGGTTATGCTGCTGAAGTAAGGAAAATTTTCCTGGCAGTAACTATACCGCGCTCATTAAAACGCTCCCGATTCCCTGATTCTACATGAATTTTCTGCGGAATTCGGGAGCGATATTTTCCAGAGGAACTATCAGGCTGATGATACACGCATCCGAGAAATCATGGTCGATCACGGCGCCATCGAACCAGATGCCATTGGTGAGGCTCATGTAGGATTTCAGGATCATGGGTACGCTTTCGTCGTACTGTTCCATCAGTGCCGTGAGGTGTTTGATGCGTTTTTCGGGGGTGTCGGGGTCCCCGGGCGCTACCGCATCCGGGACTGAGGACCCGCAGGTTCCGGGATCATAGGCAATCATTTTTTTTGGCCTCAACATGGGCTCCGGAGGTGCGTAATGCTTCTGAAGATAGTGGATGATACAGCTGACGGCATCTGGGTTCATGTGCGCAATCAGGGAGACTGTCCCGAAGAACAAGCGTGTTCCCGGGTAGATACGCAGCAGCGCACCCAGACCTTTCCAAATGGCAAAGAAACCGAAGCGATATTTTTTGGCGGTCGGATTGGCTACGGATCGTCCCAGTTCTATCGCTCCGGGCAGCAACTGTTCGCGGAAGGTATCTGAAAAATCAAAGAGGTTTGCTGTACGCAGCTTTCGCTCTGAGCTGCCATCAATATAACCACGGCCTCCGGGCTGATACCGGTAGACGGCTACCATTTCCTTTTCATCGGGATCCCAGGCGACAAGCTGGTAGTAGGCATTCTCTCCGGTATCATATTCATCAAGATCACACTCCGAGCCGGTCCCGGCACCAATGGCCTTAAACCCCTTTTCACGCAGGCGTCCGACTTCGTAGAGTGTAACCGGACAATGTTCTCCGGTGAAATGAAACATCAACAAACCACGGAATTCGGCAATCGGTTTTAATCTGCCAAGCTCTTCCGCAATTGCCTGAGAGGTGGATGCGGAACCTGTCAAACGGCCTGCGTCTTCGGTCATTGTCATTTTCTTACCCGGTTTTTATTTCAGGATTTCTCCAGCACCCTGAGTCGGTATTCTTGGCAACCCAATTGAATCGCGTAAATACCAACTGGTCATATCATAATGCGAAAAGTCGTTACTACCCCGAATAAATGTACTGTGGCACACTTCTCTCAAGATGGGGTTTTTCACATTAAATAAAAAACGGGCAGCTCATTTCACCAGTGTCATCCGGCGGGTGAACACCTGTCCGCCGGCCCTGAGCTGGTAAATGTAGACGCCGCTGGATAGCCCGGAGGCATCCACCGTAGCGGTGTGAGTGCCCGCCGACTGATAGCTGTTGTCGATTACCGAAAGCACCCTGGTACCGGTCAGGCTGAAAATATCCAGTGAAACGACCGATGCCTCCGCAAGTTCGTAGCTGATCTGCGTCGACGGGTTGAACGGGTTCGGATAGTTCTGATGCAGTGTTGCGCGTTCCGGCAACTCCATGGCCAGGTCCTGCGGCGCCGAGGTTTCCGAGAGGATCAGGCTAAGCGACGCCTCGGCGTATTCCGTATCGAACTGGTCGGTCCCGAATTCGATATCGATTTCAATGGTAGCCAGCGGCATACCGCTTTCGTTGACAAATTCCACCTCAAGTGACTCCAGGCCGATAGAGCCAAAACCAAAGCTCATGGTCTTGAGCCGGCTGACCCGCAGCACCTCAAACGTTCCGTAAGGTGTGACGAGATCTCCCCACCCATCCACAACCACTTCCTCGGTGTAGTCGAAGGAGTTGTCAAACCCGAAAAAGATCGACTGTTCTTCGTATTCCGATTCCCAGGAGCTCCCGTAGGTGACCGGAAACTGATACCGCAACTGACCGGGCCGCTTCAGTATCACACCCTCGATCTCCCGGATCTCCGGATCGACAAACTCGGTGATTACAGTCCCCAGAAGCCTGTATTCCTCATCCGACAGGATGCTGTACTCATAATTGGCAAAGGTGAACTCGAACTCCTCCCCTTCGTAGGTTTCGCTGATGATAACATCTGCGCGGATCACATGCGTCGCTTGTTCGAAATGCTCGAACTCTTCGCCCAGCGTGCCATCGACAGAGGGGAATGTCTGGATACGGCCCTGGCCTGACATGCCAAAATCCATCTCGATATTCGTGAAATCCCAGACCTGGTCCGCCCCTTTTATCTCCAGAAGCTCAATTAGCTCGTCCACATCAAAACTCATCGCCGAGAAGACGCTGAACTCCGAATTGAAAAAATCCTCCACAGAATTGCGGTTGATCACAATCTGCGCCAGCGCTGTCTGCGCTGCCATGAGGATTGCAACAAGGAGGAAACACCCCTTAAATATTGTTTCACGCATGACTACCGATCCTTTTTGTGAATTTATTGTTTAGTTACTGTTTACAATAAA
>SKYY01000199.1 GCA_007127665.1 Balneolales bacterium
CCCGGGCTTGATCTCAGGGTTTTTGACAAGGTGGTGCATAAGAAAAAGCTTCGCGTACCGAATAACCGGCCGGTGATCATCTGGAACCAGCGCTGGTCGTTCGACAAGGACCCTGAGAAGTTTTTCCGTGTTATCGACAAGCTCGATGATGCCGAATGCACCTTTGATCTTATTCTGGCCGGTGACCACCACCACGATCAGGCAGCATTGTTCGAACAGGCCTGGAAAAGATATGGAAGCCGTATCCTGCACTATGGATTTGTAGAGAATACCGAGCAATATGCGAATCTTCTGGAGAAAGGGGATTTTGTCATTTCCACCTCACAACACGAATTCTTCTGCACAGCCATCATGGAAGCCGTTTATTGTGGATGTCATCCCATGCTGCCTCGTGAGCTTACCTATCCTGAACTGATTCCCAAAACACTCCAGGAACCGCTGCTGCATGGGCCGGTTTTCTATGATGATGAAACCGACCTGTTCAGGAAAATGAAAAAACTTCTGGAGGGCACCTACAAGAAACTGCCGCTGTCCACCTTGCAATCTGTCAACCGTGATCTGGACTGGAACCGCATCGTAACAAAATACGATGAGATGTTCGAGGGTATCAAAAAGGACTTTCCTCGTCACCGGCCGGTGGGGTGAACCCGGTTTTCCGGGCTCTTTTTTCTGAACCTTCCTCACTTTGCGTGATTTCGGTGAGCCGTTCTGCACCCTCAGAGGGGTCCGAAGCCAGGTAAGACGGATCGCCAAAAGTCCGTGACAGATTCTCAAAGCGCGCGTACTGCTTTATGAAGTGCAGGTTTACCGTGCCAACCGGACCGTTTCTCTGTTTTCCGACGATCAGTTCGGCAACCCCCTCTGTGGAGTTACCCTGGTCATCGGTTGTAATTTTGTAATATTCCGGACGATATAGGAAACATACCACGTCGGCATCCTGCTCAATGGATCCCGATTCACGCAGGTCACTAAGCTGCGGACGTTTATCGCCGCCCCGCTGCTCCACGGCCCTGCTCAGCTGCGAGAGGCCGATGACGGGGACATCGATCTCCTTCGCCAGCGCTTTCAATCCGCGTGAGATTCCTGCAATTTCCTGTTCCCGGTTCTGCCGGTCGTTCTGCATGCCTGTCATGAGCTGCAGGTAGTCGACTATGATGAGGCCCACGTCATGTTCGCTCTTGAGCCGGCGGCATTTCGAACGAAGCTCCATAATGCTGATGGATGGTGTATCATCAATGAAAATCGGAGCGGTGTGCAGGCGCCCGGCCGCTTCCAGCATTTTTTTGAATTCATTGTCATCCAGCTTTCCCGTTCGTGCTTTCTGGGCATCAACTCGGGCTTCCATGGTGAGCAGTCGCTGCACCAGCGCCTGGTCAGACATCTCAAGGCTGAATACGGCAACGGGAGTCCTTTTATCGGGATCCTGGTTAAGTGCCGCATTCCTTGCAACGGTGAGTGTGAACGCGGTTTTTCCCATGGATGGACGCGCGGCAATGATGATCAGATCACCTTTCTGCCAGCCTGCCGTGATACCGTCCACATCCAGACCGGTAGGTACTCCAGTGATACCCTGTTTTTTGCCCCTTATGTCCTCAAGATAGGATATGGTGGTTTTCAGGATTTCCACCAGAGGCCGGTTACCACCCCTGGCCCTGGTGTTTGTGATATCGTAGATCTTCTGCTCGGCGCCATCCAGCACTTCAAAAGAGTCGCTGGTGCTGTCATAGGCATTCTGGATGATTTCAGAACAGCTGAGTATCAGGTGCCTTTTCAACGCTTTTTCTGCTACGATCTGGCAGTGATATTCAATATTTGCAGCCGAACTGACGGACCGGGTGAGATCGGTCAGATAGCCGCTTCCCCCGATAGTATCAAGCAGGTCCCTGTCCCGAAGTTCGTTCTCTACGGTCAGTAAATCCAAAGGATTGTCACGTTCATACAGCTTGGAAAGGACATCAAATATGTGACGATGTGCCGGTTTGTAAAAATCGTCGGTTTCCAGCATTTCAATGGCCACAGAAGCGGCCTGCTCTTCAATGAGCATGCTCCCAAGAATGGCTTCTTCTATCTCAACGGCTTGTGGCGGAATGCGTCCCTGTGCTTCCAGCAGTGCGGTACTGTCGACCCGGCCGGTCTTGTTTTGTGGTTTGTTTGCCATGGTATCAGGACATAAAAATGTAAAGAATAAGGTTTCAGGGACTGTTGACCGGAGCCGGTTCCATCGGATTCTGACCCGCATTGCAAGTGCAACATAAGGCTACGCCACAACTCTTGCCAGAATGTTTGCGACGGAGTAAAAAGGTATAAAAAAAACCGGAAGTCTGCGCTGTTGCTGATGAAAAAATCACAGGCCGCTTCCTGTCAATTCGTCATACCTTTTTCGCAGCAGCTGGACATCCTCCCATGTATCCCGTTTCCATGCGGGATTGCGCAGCAGGGCGGCGGGGTGGAAGGTGACCAGAAGCTCTATGCCATTATGGAATGGATGAAAACGGCTTCGAAGGTTTTTCATCGGTTCCGGAGTGTTAAGAAGCGTCTGAGCCGAAATACGCCCGAGACAGAGGATCAGTTTCGGTTGGATGAGCTCTATCTGCCTGTAGAGATAAGGGAGGCTCCGGTCGCGTTCTTCGGGAAGCGGATCGCGGTTGTTTGGCGGTCGATGCTTCAGGATATTGGCGATGTAGACATCTTCCCGGCGGAAAGATATGGCGGCCAATATTTTATTGAGCAGCTGTCCCGCTTTGCCGACGAATGGCTCGCCTTGCCTGTCCTCCTGCAGCCCGGGTGCTTCACCGATGAGCATCAGGTCGGCGTTCGGGTTCCCTGTTCCAAAGACCAGCCTGGTGTCCGCGAGATCCGTGCGAAGCACTTCTGCGGTAAGGCAGATCTCAAAAAGCTCCTCAAGGGTACGGGCAGCGGATGCG